>JAZNEA010000074.1:0-22542 GCA_045588325.1 Clostridia bacterium | reverse complement strand
ATATCATAGAACCAGACATTATCTGTACCACCGTGTCCGGTCTTGGTGAATATCAGAATACCTGTAGACACACCTGCATAGGGTTTGAACACCCCGGAGGGCATGGAGATGACCGCTTCCAGGCGGTTACCTTCCACCAGTTCCTTGCGGATCGCTTTGTGGGCAGTGGAAGAACCAAACAACACACCGTCAGGAACGATGCATGCACACCGTCCGCCGGTCTTAAGCATCCGCAAAAAGAGAGCTAAGAACAGCAACTCCGTCTTCTTGGTTTTGCAGACCTTAAGCAAATCAGCAGACACAGTGTCTGCATCGAGACTGCCCTTAAAAGGAGGATTAGCAAGAATCAGGTCGAACTTTTCTTTATCGGGATTTTGGTCCGAGAGGCTGTCCCTGTACTCGATAAAGGGGCTGTCAACGCCATGGGTCATCATGTTCATGGCTCCGATGCGCAACATAGTACGGTCCATGTCATAGCCAAAGAACATATGGTTTAAGAAGTGGTCTTTCTTAATTCGATCAAAAAAGATTTCTTTCTTGTGGTTGGCCATCAGGTATTCCTCCGATGCCACTAAGAAACCGGCTGTTCCACATGCTGGGTCGCAGATGGTAAACTCAGGCTTTGGTTGCATCAGCTCAACCATCATCTTTATGATATGGCGGGGAGTGCGGAACTGACCGTTGAGACCAGATTGTGCAATCTTGGAGAGAAGATATTCGTAGACATCGCCACGAATATCGCTGTCCTTTTCTTTATCCATCTGGTCATAAATCTGGTCAAGGCAGTCGACAACCTTGCTCAGTAGCAGGGGGGTAGGCAACTTGAAGATGGCATCACTCATGTACTTGGAATAGGCACTGTCTTTGCCACTACCCAAATTCTTAATGAAAGGGAAGATCCATTCCTGCATAACAGAATACATTCTACCTGCGTCAAAATCATGGAACACCGACCATTTCAATTGCTTGCCATCAACCTTCCGCTCGCCAATCTCCACTTCATCCGCAAAGATGCTTTTGAACGGCAGACCTAACATGGCGCTCTCTTTTGCGCGGAGATTATCCGTGGAGTCCAAGTCGTGGATAAACATCAAGTAGGTAATCTGTTCGATTACATCCAAAGGGTTAACCAAACCGCCAGCGGCAAAAATATCCCACAAGCTGTCAATTCGGTTTTTCAATTCACCTGTAATCATATTAGTCAATCTCCCTGTTCCAAGAGTAAGAAGTATAGCGGCCGCCACCGATTTTGATGATCTCGCCGCTCTTGACAAGATCGTTTAGAGTTCGCTGAATGGTGGTCTGACTGACGTCTGGGCACTGCTGCATGATTTCTGCCTTTGTGATTTTGCCAAGGGTTTCTTTGATGATTTCACGAACACGGTTGGGTTTTCGGGTGGTATCCGTTACAATCTTTACTCGGTTAGAGAATTCTCGGTAGGCTGCCAAAATTACGCCCAACTGGTATGTGGTGAAAGGAATATAGTTATTCTCCCCTACATGCCAGCCATTGGAACTCTCCTGCAAGTCGTCATAATAAGAAGCCTTTGTGCGCTCAATTAATTTTTCAATACTGATGTACTTACCAACATGATAGCCAGCGCGGTACAACAGAAGCAACGTTAGCAAGCGGCTCATTCTGCCGTTGCCGTCGTTGAAGGGATGGATGCAGAGAAAGTCCAGAATGAACACTGGAATCATCAGCAGGGGGTCATACTGACCATCGTTACAAAGATCGTTATACGCCTGACACAACTGCTCCATGGCTTCCGGAGTCTCCCAGGCGGGAACCGGGTGGAAGCGGATGAGCTTATGGCCCTGTTCGTCTTCCTCGCTAATCACATTATCAGAAGTTTTGTAATTGCCGCCAATGCTCATGCCGCTAAATTTATACAGATCCCTATGGAGCTGCAAAATCATACCGGGTTTTACTGGAATATAGTCATAGCTTTCGTGGATTGTGGATAACACGTCACGGTAGCCTGCGATCTCCTTCTCGCTCCGATTGTGGGGTGTGGTCTTGTCCTTAACGATTTTGTGCAGACGTTCATTGGAGGTATAGATACCCTCAATTCGGTTGGAAGCCTCGGTGCTCTGAATGCGTGCAATCTCAATCAGATGGGTCAGATCGTCCCCCTGAACCTTTGCAAGTTCGCCTTTGTGCTCGTGAATCTGTGACAGCAGCTGCACAATTTCTGGCGTGAGCAACTCAGAATATATCTTTTCATAGTTGAAATTATGCATGTTTTCGCCTCATGGAGGAAGTCTGCTTTTATTATATGTCATTACAGCTAAACGTCAATACAATTTAGTCATTTAGGCGCAAATGACTAAATTAAATAAAAATAGCGATATTAAAATGTGGGAGACACAACCATTTTCGACAAGAACCGACGCGCACACCCTGCCCCACTTTCGGGAATTTTGCGTATTTCTACACTTTTCCGGTAAGTGAAAAGATCAGATAATAACTAAGAGATAAAAGTGAATAAGTCAGATAAAAGTTAAGAGTGAAGAGTGAATAAAGTTGGATAGGTATGAGTAAAGAGATGACCAACTCTTCACTAACCCACTTTCTTCACTCTTATCTCTTAGTTATTATCTGCATATTTTGTCTCTCCTAAGCTCTGCAACAGCGCTTCAAAGTAACATATATTCCGCGCTTTTGCATAAACTAATCCAAAACTGTTTTCGAGGGTTATATGAAGAATAGAAAGCTAAGCCTGTTCGTCTGCATAGCGATTCCGCTGCTGGTGGGCGGCCTTTCTGCCTTGGTAACACGCAGCGAGATGGAGAAGTACGCCACGCTCAATCAGCCACCGCTGTCGCCCCCTGGATGGCTGTTTCCCATAGTATGGACCGTGCTGTTCGTCCTTATGGGTATCGCATCCTATCTGGTGCTCAGGCGCGACCCCGATAGCTTGGTGGTGCGCAACGCCCTCAAGCTGTACGGCATTCAGTTGGTGTTCAACTTTGTGTGGAGCGTGCTGTTCTTTAATCTGGGGATGTTCTATCTGGCTTTTGCCTGGCTGGTGTTGCTGTGGGTGCTGATTTTGGTCACACTGCTGCAGTTCCGCAGGATTGCGCCTGCCGCCGGGTGGCTCATGCTGCCCTATCTGCTGTGGGTAACCTTTGCAGGGTATTTGAATCTGGCGGTGGCCATGCTAAACTGAGGCAACAAAAAAGGCGCTTCCTCATTTGGGGAAACGCCTTTGTCATATGTTTTGTTTTATGCCTTCTTAGAGGCGATCTTAGAGGCAACGAATACGATCAGGGCAATGAGTGACATTACCAGAAAGATACCCAGCATGCCCAGGCCCATAATCTTAAGAGAAGCAAGTAATTCTGGACTCATATTAACCTCCTATTGCCTTTAACATATCGGGCAGCAGATTGAGAATCATACCACCGGCCAGAACAGATGCGATCTGTCCAGAAACGTTTGCGCCAACAGCGTGCATCAGCAGGAAGTTCTGATTGTCCTCTGCCTGACCCAACTTCTGGATAACTCTGGCGGACATGGGGAATGCAGAAATACCTGCAGCGCCAACCATGGGGTTGATCTTGTTCTTGGAGAACAGGTTAAGGAACTTGGCGAACATAACGCCAGCAACTGTGTCAAAGACAAATGCTACGAGACCCAGGCCCATGATGAGCAATGTCTCCCACTTAACAAAGTTCTCAGCAACCATACTATAGGAAATGGTGATACCCAAAACAACAGTGATAAGGTTGGCCAGCGAGGACTGTGCTGTCTCAGACAGGGAGTTCAGGTTGCCACACTCTCTCAGCAAGTTACCGAACATGAGGAATCCCAGCAGGGAAACGGATGAGGGAGCAATGAGTCCTGCGATAGCAGTTACGATGATGGGGAAGGCGATTCTCATTCCCTTGGAAACGCCAGCAGGGTTGTATGCCATGCGGATGCGGCGCTCTTTTTTGGTGGTAACTGTCTTAATAACTGCGGGCTGGATGATTGGAACCAGGGCCATGTAGGAATAAGCAGCAACGGCGATGGGGCCAATGTAGTTGGACTTGAGCACCTGAGATACCAAAATAGCTGTTGGGCCGTCAGCAGCACCGATAATACCGATGGATGCAGCGTCCTTGAGGTCGAAACCGCAGAGAACGGAAACGGTAAGTACAGCAAAGATACCAAACTGTGCAGCAGCACCGAACAGGAACATCTTGGGGTTGGACAGCAGCGGGCCAAAGTCGATCATGGCACCAATACCGATAAACAACAGGAGAGGCAGGGCCTCAGAGGCCTCAATACCGATGTCGAACATCCACTCGATGATACCTCGAACCTCACCGATACCCTCCATGTGCTGGTTAAGTGCGCCGGAGAAGGGCAGGTTGACCAAAATAGCACCAAAGCCCATGGGCATCAACAGAGAAGGCTCGTAGTCCTTCTTGATAGCGAGATAAATCAGCAGCAGGCCTACGGCGTACATTACCAGCTGTTTCCAGGTAATGGCCATTATGCCTTCAATCAAAAAACTCATAGTTCCTCCTATAGTTTCTATGCATTACAGAGCATATTTGTTTTTATAATACTCAAATTGCTTGCTGTAGTCCATATTGTCAATTCGTAGAGTTTTTTCGGATTCGTGCAAATTCATATTATTTTGAGCAGAATCTATGACACAAACGGCAATGTTGGCACAGTGGTCGGAGGCACGCTCCAAGTCTGTCAGGATGTCGGCCCAGACAAAGCCAACCTCGATGGAGCAGTCACCGGACTTAAGTCTCTTGATATGGTGGTTGCGCAGGGCGGCCTTGAGGTCGTCGATGACCTCCTCCAGAGGCTCTACCAGGCGGGCCATATCCAGGTTGTCGTCTATGTATGAACTGCGAGCCAGGTCCAGGATTTCTGTCATGGCGTTTCTGATAACGTCCAACTCCTGCTTGGCAACGGCGGACAGATAAACCTCCTTGTCCTTGAGTTCCAATGCGGACTCCAGGATGTTGACGCTGTGGTCAGAGATGCGCTCAAAATCACCGATTAGCTTAAGTAGCTTTGAGACAGTACTGCTGTCGGTGTCGGACATCTGGTTCTCGCTGAGTTTGACCAGGTATGTGCCCAGGATGTCCTCGTAGTGGTCGGTTTTGCCCTCGTAGTCGCGGATCTTTTGTGCAATCTCAGGGTCGTAGTTAAACAGCATTTCCATGGCATCGGAAAAACCCTCTACAGCCATGTCGGCCATCTCTTTTACCAAGGTGTTGCAGCGCTCCAGAGCAATCGGGGGTGTAGCCAGGAGACGCTCGTCCAATTCCTCGTAGGAATCGGCCTTTTTGTCGTCGGGAACCAGGCGAATGGCCAGGCGCTCCAACAGGCCGGACATAGGCAGCAGCAACAAGGTACACAGGATATTAAATGCAGAGTGTGCCAGAGCGATGCCCAGGAGAGATGCAGACTCGTTGAGCAGGGCAGGCTTGAATATGGATGAGATAATACTATATATAATCAGCCACACTAAGGAACCTATTACGTTAAAGGAAAGGTGCACGCAGGCTGCTCTCTTGGCGTTCTTGTTGGTGCCCAGAGAGGAGAGAATAGCGGTGATACATGTACCGATGTTCTGACCCATGATAATCGGGATGGCAGCACCATAGGAGACTTGACCAGTGGCAGCCAGGGCCTGCAGGATACCTACGGAGGCGGAACTGGACTGGATAACGGCAGTCAAAATAGCACCTACCAGCAAGCCAAGAAGGGGATTCTTAAACAGCAGGAACATGTTCTGGAAGGCGGGGATATCTGCCAGGCCAGAAACGGCGTCGGTCATTGTATCCATACCAAACATGAGGGTGGCAAAGCCCAGCAGGATAGTGCCGGTGTCCTTGCTCTTGGAGCCCTTGCCAAACATGATCATGGCTGTACCGATCAGGGCCAGTATGGGGGTAAAAGAAGTGGGTTTGAGCAGCTGTATCAGGATGCTCTCGCCGGAGATGCCACTAAGGCTGAGGATCCAGGAGGTTACTGTGGTACCAACGTTGGCACCCATGATGACGTTAATGGCCTGCTTAAGGGACATAATACCGGAGTTTACAAAACCAACAACCATAACAGTGGTGGCAGAGGAACTCTGGATGACGGCAGTAACGCCGAGGCCAGTCAAAAATCCGGCCAGTTTGTTCTTGGTCAACTTGCCAAGCAGCAACTTAAGACCGCCGCCGGCGCGTCTTTCCAGAGAATCGCCCATGATGTTCATTCCAAAGAGGAACAAGCACAGACCTCCAATCAGAGTTAATATGTCAAAAATATCCATAAAGCCTCCTTTGTAGTCTACTTTATAGTCTCCACCTTAATGGTATCTGTATTTCCTGTTTTACCATTTATCATTCCCCCTGTCATTACCACCAGGTCTCCCTTTTGTAAACAAAGTATGTCCTTTGCCTTAGAAAGCCCCTGATAGAAAACAATATCCAGAGAGTTGTATTCCTCGGAGAGGACGGGGATGACGCCCCAGCTCATGCCCAGCTGTCTCCAGGCCTTAGGCTCTGTTGTGATGCCGATGATGTCTGCAGGGCTACGGAAGCGGCTGACCATGCGGACGGTGCGGCCAGACAGGGAGTTGACGACGATGCACTTTGCGCCTACGTCAATTGCCATGGAGCAGGCGGAGTGTGAGATGGCGTCCAATGTATTATTAATCTTGTAGTCGGTCTTGCCGAACCAGCTGCAATAGTCGATGTGCTGCTCGGTATATTCGGCGATGGCAGCCATGTATTTGACGGATTCCACCGGGTATTTGCCAGCGGCAGTTTCTCCGGAAAGCATGATGGCTGAGGAACCATCGTAGACGGCATTGGCCACGTCGGAAATCTCGGCTCGGGTAGGCCTTGCATTGTGGATCATGGTCTCCAGCATCTCTGTGGCGGTGATAACCCTCTTACCCAACAAGCGGCAGCGGTTGATGAGCTGTTTTTGGACGGAGGGAACCTCGATAAATGGAATCTCCACGCCCAGGTCACCACGGGCAACCATGATGCCGTCTGCAACCTCACAAATCTCGTCGATGTTATCCACGCCAGCTCTGTTCTCAATTTTGGCGATAATGCTGATGTCCTTGCCACCATTCTGGTCCAGGAAGTCTCTGAGGGCCTGGGCATCGCGCTTGGTCGAAACAAAGGATGCAGCAACAAAGTCCACATCGTTCTGGATGCCAAACAAGAGGTCAGCCTTGTCGTTGTCACTCAGGTAGTCGTGATTCAGTATCTTATTGGGGAAGTTCATGCTCTTGCGGTCAGAAACGTCTCCTCCGGCAGTAACGGTACAGTTCACGTCGTTGCCACAGATACTGTCTACAACCAGCTGCACCAATCCGTTGCAAACCATGACGGTATCGCCGGGGTGTAGTTCCTGGGCCAACTGCTTATATGTGACGGAGACCCTGGTGTTGTCTCCCTCCACGTCGTCGGTGGTGAATGTGAACTTATCTCCCTCGCTGAGATGGATGCAGTGGTTGGCGAAAGTTTTGATGCGGTACTCAGGGCCCTTGGTATCCAACATAATGGCAATGGGCAGATCCAGTGCCTCTCGCACCCTTTTGATCAGATCCACCTTGTCTTTTTGCTCCGCATGGTCACCATGTGAAAAATTCAGGCGGGCGACGTTCATGCCGGCCTTGCACATGGCAGTGAGGGTTGTCTCATTGTTGCTGGCAGGGCCGATGGTGCAGATGATCTTAGTTTTACGCATATGTTAATCTCCAAGATAGAAAGTCACGATTTCAGGGCACAAAAAAGCCCACTCGGCTACAGATTATATTGCAGCCATGTGGACTTTGCCATAGTTAAAGTTCCCAAAGTTAGCGCGTTTTTGGCGCGAATTTCTACACGGAGATAAAACGTTTTTTGGGGAAACCTCCCCTTTTGCTAAACGCCATAAATTTCGCTAAATTTCGACTCAAGATAGTCTGTAAAGTAGCTGGGGTCAAAGGGTGCACCTACAGCGTTTTCCAGGAGTTGTCCGGGGCTATACATGCAACCATGGCGCCAGATCTTTTCCTCCAGCCATGCGGTGATGGGGGAAATGTCGCCGGCTGCGATGGCAGCATCCACGTCAACGGTCTCTTTCATCTTGGCTAGCATCTGTGCTCCGTATGCGGAACCCAGGGCATATGATGGGAAGTATCCGATTGAACCACCGCTCCAGTGGGAGTCCTGGAGACATCCCTGTCCATCGTCAGGAACGTCAACCCCCAGATAGTCCTTATACTTGCGATTCCACTCAGAGGGGATGTCCTTGACGGCCAGTTCTCCTGCGATGACGGCCTTTTCGATCTCGTAGCGGATCATTACATGAATGGCGTAGGTCAGTTCATCAGCCTCGGTGCGAATCAGGGAGGGCTCAGCTTTGTTTACGCCTCTGTAGAATTCCTCGGCAGTTACGTCTCCGAAAACCTCGGGGAAAAGCTCCTGGCACTTGGGGAAAATGAGGGAGGTGAACTGGCGGCTGCGGCCTATGATGTTCTCAAGGAAGCGACTCTGGCTCTCATGAATGCCCATGCTGACTCCGCCGGACAAGAAGGTGCCCTCGTATTCATCTCCACTGTGGAGTTCGTACATAGCGTGGCCGCCCTCGTGGATTACGGAATACATGGAGCTGACGATGGCATCCTCGTGGTAGTGTGTGGTGATGCGCACATCCTTTTTGTTAAAGTTGGTAGTGAAGGGGTGTTCTGTTTCGCCTATGCCACAGTGATTGCGGTCGATGGTGAGAACCTCCATGAGATAGTCGGAGAAAACTCGCTGTGTTGGGATGGAGGCCATGCGGGAGAGAAAATCGTCTCTCACCTGAGGAGCCTGCATACACTTTTCCAACAGGGGAACAATCTTGCTGCGCAAATCGGCAAAGAATTTGTCTGCCTGCTCCATGGTAAGGCCCTCCTCATACATGTTGAGCAAGGTGTTGTAGGGCTGCTGGTCGGGTTTGTAGTACAGGGCGAAACGACGGTTTGTGTCGAAAATCTTCTCCAGGTATGGGGCGAAGGATGCAAAATCCTTGTCATTCTTGGCACGGTGCCATACATCCTCTGCCTCGTTGATCAAAACGGTGTAGTCCACATACTCCTGCATGGGGATGGAGGAGACGAACTCGTTGGACTTGTTGAATTCTGAGACCTCTCGTAGTTGAGCAGGTGTCAGCTGGTCCTTGTTGGCCAGCAAATATGCCACTGCCTCATTGACCTCGGGAGCAGTCTGGATGTTGTAGGACATTTCGGATATGATGCCCATGGTTTTGCCACGGCCCTCGGCAGAACCCTTGGGGGCAACTGTGGCGGCGTCGTATTGCACAACTCCCAATGCGTGGGAAATGGCGTGCAGCTTGTCATACATGGTTCGGAATGTGTTCCAGGCTTGTTCGTAATTCATAAATCCTCCATGGGGGGTTAGTGTAGCTAATAACTAAGAGTTAAGAGTTAACAAAGTTGGTTAGCGAATAGTTGGTCAACTGTTAACTCACAACTAGCCCACTTTATTCACTCTTATCTCTTAGTTCTTATCTGAACTTCCAGTTTCCTATTATAACAGATGCTGTCTGCGGTGACGATACAGTCCACGGCCATAAGTTCTACGCCAGCTCGTTCTGCTTCCGCCAAGGCTTTAGCGAAGGCTGGATCGGTTTCTTCGTTGGGCTTCACAACATCTACTTGACCCATGGCCACGACGAAAAGCAATTTGGCGCCATAACCCTGTTCCTTTGCATGGATAAGGCCTCGTATGTGCTTGACGCCTCGCTCCGTGGGTGCGTCGGGGAACCTGGCCTCCGGTCCTACCTTGAGAGTAACTCCCTTGACCTCCACGTAGGTGGGGGCTTGTCCAGCCTGCTCAATGCAGAGGTCAAACCGCGAGTCGCCAAAAGTTACCTCGCGTCGAATGTTGGCGTTCGGGTAGAGGTGCTGCAGATATTCCTGGGCCACCCTGTTGGGCACCTGGCTGTCGATGTTCACAATTTGTCCTGCTGATTCCACGGAAATCAAGTCCCAGCGCGTTTTGCGCTGAGGGGAGTCGCCTTCTTGCAGCCAAATGCGTGCGCCAGGCAGTAGCAGTTCCCTGCATCGGCCTGTGTTTTTTACGTGTGCAATGGCGGGTTGGCCATCGATGAGCACGTGGGCTATGAATCTGTTGGGTCGGGCGACGAAAACGCCCTCATAAATGTTGGTATAAAACATGGCAGTAATTTGAGTGAAAAGTTAAAAGTTAAAAGTGAAAAACGCTGGTCACTATGATCCTATGGTCAAGATATAGTTGTCCAACTAATCCGACCACTGGAACATAGCGTCCTGAACTTTTCACTCTTCACTCTTCACTCTTCACTTTTCACTTTTCACTCTTCACTTTTCACTTTTCACTTACAATTATATCACACTACTCCCCTCGCCCCAAATCCATGGTATACTATATTTATCAAACTATTTCGGAGGTGTCCTGTGGCAGAGCTTAAACTGGTAAAGAACGACATCATTTCTATCAATTTCACCAAGAACCCACAACCCGGCGTTAAGCTGAACGTTATGACCAGCATTAGTTAT
Organism: Clostridia bacterium; assembly: GCA_045588325.1. Taxonomy (GTDB): domain Bacteria; phylum Bacillota; class Clostridia; order RGIG7378; family RGIG7378; genus RGIG7378. The sequence goes on along the minus strand of JAZNEA010000074.1, from coordinate 11,998 downwards.
AATGTCAAATTCATTTCCAGCCACAAAAAGTGTCTCGGGGATGCCATCATCGTCATGCAGGATCCGGAGCACAAGGATATTTTCTCCCTGGAGTTGCACATGGTGGGCATCTTCTCTCATGATTACCCGGAGATGAACACAGCCGCCAAGAAAATCATACACGTTGAGACGGCCAAGATTTTGTATCCATTCTGGAATACGGTTCTGGGGAACGTGCTCACAACTGTGGGCGCACCGCCGGTGGTGTTGCAGCCCCTGAACATCAATCCCAACGACGTTCTGGTCAAGGAATAACCTCATTCACAACAGACAACGCAAGAAAAACCCGCTCCGTTTTGCAGAGCGGGTTTTGTCATGTCAAATCTTTTTGCCACGGAGGCTCAGGGCGTTCAGGACCACAGATACGGAACTGAGGCTCATTGCTGCTGCGGCAATCATGGGATTCAGGGCCAGTCCCAGAGGCAGGTAGAGCACGCCTGCGGCCAGGGGGATACATACAGTGTTGTAGAACAGAGCCCAGAACAGACCGCGGCGAATGGTTTTCACGGTGCTGGCGCTCAATGCGTAGGCTTTTGCAAAATCGGTGATGGTGCTGTGCATCAGGACCAGGTCGGCAGATTCCACAGCTATGTCAGCGCCACCTCCAATGGCCACACCTACAGTGGCAGCCGAAAGGGCAGGGCTGTCGTTGATGCCGTCGCCTATCATGGCCACCCGGTGTCCCTCCTGAACCAGCTGTGAGACGATCCGCTCCTTGTTGGCAGGCAGGACCTGGGCGAACACCCGGTCGACGCCGACTTGTTGACCGACAAATTCTCCGGCATCCTGGCTATCTCCCGTAACCATGTAGACCTTAAGGCCAAGGTCGTGCATTTGTTGGATGGCTCGGATGCTGTCGCCTCGGATGGAGTCGGAAATGTCAAAAATTGCAACCAGTGTGCCGCCATGACCCATATAAATCCTGGCGCCGGGACCCTTGGAGGGAGGCAGGGCAGGTATTGTAATGCCCTGGGATTCCATGAGCCTTGCGTTGCCCATGGCTACGGTTGCGCCGTCCAGCATAGTAGTGACGCCCATTCCAGGAATGTTTTCGCAGGATTCGATCCTGGCAGGCAGGAGCTCCAGCATGGTGCAATAATCCACTATTGCGTTGGCCAAAGGGTGCTGAACCAGCTTTTCCAGGCCCAGTGCGACGGAAAGGCTGTCAGGCGTGGGGTGTCCCTGGGAGAGAAGTTCGTCCAGAGGCACAAATTCGTCCTGGTGCAAAACCAGAACCTGGTTTACCGAGGGGGTGCCTGAGGTGATGGTGCCTGTCTTGTCCAGCAGGACGGTGTCGATGGTGTGGGTTATCTCAAGAGCCTCAGCGGAGCGGAACAAAAGTCCTAAAGTGGCGCCCTTGCCCGTTGCCACCATAATGGCGGTGGGAGTTGCCAGACCTAAAGCGCAGGGGCAGGAAATAACCAAAACGGAAATGCCCATGTTCGTTGCTACGGCCACATCCTTGTACAGGACCAACCACAGCACAAAGGCCAACAGAGCAATAAGCATTACGCTGGGCACGAAAAAGCGGCTGACACGGTCAGCAATTCGGGCAATCGGAGCCTTGGAGCCGGCGGCATTTTCCACCATCTGAATCATCTGGCTAATAGTTGTATCTGCGCCCACCTTTTTGGCCTCTACGGTGATTGCACCACTGCAATTCATGGTGCCAGAGGTGACAGGGTCTCCGGGAACCTTGTCCACAGGGAGACTTTCGCCGGTGAGGGAACTCTCGTCCACAGAGGTGACGCCTTGGCGGATCTCGCCATCCAGAGGAATGCGCTGCCCCGGCAGGATGCGTATCAGCTGTCCAACCTGAACAGAAGCGGTGGGCACCTGGGTTTCGTTGCCCTGCTGATCCACCAGTGTGATGGTGTCCGGAATCAGCTGTCTCAACATTTCCAGGGCCTTGCCGGTTTTGCCCTTGGCGCGATGCTCCAGGTATTTGCCCAGGGTCACCAGCGTCAGAATCATGGCCGCGGACTCAAAGTACAGTGGAAGATGGCCCTGCCCAGTGTGTGTGAACAGGGAAATAATGCCGGAAACCACAGAGGCCAGGGAGCCGATGGCAACCAGGGAGTCCATGGTGGGATCCAGCCTGAACAGGGTGGCGAAGCCCTTGATAAAAAAGCTGCGGTTGAGCCACAGGATAGGCAGGCACAGTATGAGCTGAGCCCAACCCATTCCCAGATGACCGCCGGGGAACCAGCTAAGGTCCAGTCCCCACATGGGGCCCATGGACAGGATCATCAGAGGTAGCAGCAATGCCCCGGACCAAATCAGGCGGGGGATGTAGTCATGTTTGGCTGAGGTTGCGCTGTCCTGAGAGGGGGCCGAATCCTGCCTGACCAGGGCCTCAAAGCCAACATCCTCAATGGCAGAGCAGATTTGCTCAGGGGAGACCAGGTCCTCGTCGTAGGAGACGGTGAGTGTGGCCGTCAGCAAATTAACCTGGGCAGAGGCGACTCCGTCCAGGGACGACACAATCCTCTCCACGGTCCCGCTGCAAACTGAGCAGGTCATGCCGTTTACTGTAAATAGCTGGGTGATCAAAGCTGGAAGCCCAACCTTTCGATGGCGGCGCGCAGGGCGGACTCGTCAACCAAGTTGGGGTCGTAGTCCACGGTGACAACCTTAGAATTTACGTCTGCAGAAACAGATGCCACGCCGGCCTGCTTTGACAAAACGCGCTCAATACGGCCGGTGCAACCTGTGCAATGAATACCGGGAACCTTAATCTGTACAATCATAAAAACCTCCGTATGTAGGGATGGTGTTAGTTATGGCAAACTACCATTTAATAGTATATCAGCATAATTTGTGTATTCCAAGACAAAATATACCGGTGCTTATTATTTATAAACACCAAAATAGGACGAGTTACAACAGCATTCTTTCATCTTTTCGCCCTTGCTTGGCCTGACTGTCTGATATATAATACATTTTGCTTATTATTTAATATTGAAAGGCGGATTTTATCATGGTTAGAGTGCTTTACGCTAACAATTACGACCACATGAGTGCAATGGCAGCAAACATTATTGCAGCTCAGATGACACTTAAGCCCAATTCAGTACTCGGTCTTGCTACCGGTAGCACCCCCATTGGCACATACAAGAAGCTCATCGAGAAGAACAAGGCCGGCGAGATCGACTTTGCTCCTATCAAGACAGTTAACCTTGACGAGTACTGTGGTTTGGACGAGTCCAACGATCAGAGCTATCGTTACTTCATGAACGACAACCTGTTCAACCACGTTAACATTGACAAGGCTAACACATACGTTCCCAACGGCAAGGCTGAGGACTTCGCCAAGGAGGGCGCAGAGTACGACGCACTTGTAGAGTCTCTTGGCGGACAGGACATTCAGCTGCTGGGTCTGGGTCTTGATGGACACATCGGATTCAACGAGCCCTGCCCTGAGTTCATTGGCCCCACACACGAGGTTGAGCTTGACCCCTCCACCATCGAGGCAAATGCAAGATTCTTCGCATCTAAGGATGATGTTCCTACCACAGCTATTACAATGGGTATCGGCACCATCATGAAGGCTAAGAAGATTCTGTTGATCGCTTCTGGCAAGAACAAGAAGGAGATCTTTGAGAAGACATTCTTTGGCCCTGTTACTCCCGAGGTTCCTGCATCTATCCTGCAGTTCCACCCCGACGTAGTTGCTATCTACACAGAGGGCTAATAGCTGACAAAACCACAAGCAAACACAAGAGCTACCGCAATTGCGATAGCTCTTTTTTGATGCGATGAAATTAATAGTGTTTGTTATTCTGCGAAAGTCTTAGCGTAGATAAAACAGCAGGTGTTTCCGCCGTCTGCGTCTGCGCTAACTTCCAAGAAATACAAGGTGTTGCCGACTTGGTATATAACCCAAAAATCGTTTTCAGCATTTTCGACGTAACATCCTGGCAATGTTTGAAGATGCTCCAAAAGCCTTTGTTTGTATTGTGATGAGGCAATGCCTTTGCCAGTAGTTGTAGATTCGATGTGTGCTCCAAAATAAAGGCTAGGTAAAAATTCAAAGTCAAAGCTTTCCTGGTATGTGAAAAAGGTCTTTTTTCCGTTTAGAAGAAGGGTGCCGTCCTTAATTTCTAATTTCATGGAATGAGTTGAAGAAATGACAGCGTTCTTTATATACTCGTAATCTTCGAACAAGATTGGATTCACGTAGGAGTTCTCAATTAAGTCCGTAAGATTCCAATCTGCCTCCGTGTTAGCAAAGGTGTTGTCCTCGTACAGGCCAGACATGGTGGAAATGGCTTTGTCGTTAGGGTCTATTAGCAGGAGATAAAAAGTGGCATCTTTTTGCCAGAGGACAACCTTGCTTATAAGAATGTTGTTTCCAACATCATAGGGATTGTTGAAGGTCAGGGCATATGCGCCATCTATGTTATCCAGAAGATCTTTGTAACCACCCCATTCGGCACGCAGGTCATCTCCCCAAGATGAAATAAGCTCTATGTCCGAGAGAATATTGGGGTGATATTGGGTGTCGTAGGACTCCACATAAGTGACGTGGTCAAAAACAGCCTCTTTTGTATCCGATCCGGGTAGCTCGATGGTCATGCGAACGAGGCCATCCTTAACATAAAGGCGGTGCATGTGGGATTCATAGCCGTACACGTTTGAGCCGGTAATTAAAGGGTATATATTTACAACCACTTCCTCTGTCTCGGACTTGTCCAACAAATCCTGGAATGTTAGAGGCGCGGGCGTAGGCGTTGCTGTAGGAACGCTGGTTGGAGTTGCCGTAGGAAGAAAATCTTCTCCCCCACATGGAGGCTGATTGTTTTCACCACAGCCAACCAGAGCAGCGAGTATCAGCAGTGCAGTTAAGCAAACAAGTATGCGTTTCATGGTGTTCCTCCTATTCCTTATGAATATTCCCCCTAAAACACAAAGAGCGCCTAGCTCTGTATGGAGAATAGGCACTCGTAAACATTCCAATATTACACGGGATTGTACGGAGCGGGATTATTCCATACAAGGTAAGGTGAATCAGTGTTTTATATTTCTTTTATATCATATTTGATATGTATGGAACAAGGATTAAACGACAATGGTGCTTTTCAAAAATTTTTGCTAAACCAGCAGGTGTTCACCCCGGTAACTTGTCGTCTCGGCAGTCGCCACTATTTCCTAGCTGCAAAACACATCCATCTCGCCAGAGGTCATCTCCCTCCACTGTCCCAGGGGCAAATCCCCCAGCTCTATGGTGGCAAAGGACACTCTCTCCAGGGCGGTAATCTTGTTGCCTCTGGCCCCGAACAGCCTCTTGATCTCGTGGTACTTGCCCTCGGTAAGGGTGATGTACCCGGTTGTATCACCAGTTCGCTCTATTTTGCAGGGTTTGGTAGTATAGCCGTCGGCCAGTGTTATGCCAGACTCTATGGCAGCTGCGTCCTTGTCTGAGTAGGGATCAGCCACCTTGAATCTATAGCGCTTTTCCACGTGGTGCTTGGGAGACAGATTCCTGTGGGCAGAGATGCCGTCATTGGTCAGTATAACAAGTCCGGTGGTGTCCTTGTCCAGTCTGCCACAGGGGAACAGTTCCAGCTTTTGCAGCTCCGGAGGCAGTAGCTCCGTGACTATCATATCCCTTGGGTCGTCGGTGGAGCAAACGTAGCCCTGGGGCTTGTTCACCACAATGTAAGTGTATTTTTTGTAGGGTATTACCACGCCATCCAGCGTCACCACATCCAGGTTCTCGTCAATCTTGACGTCCCCCTTTTTGACGGTTTGGCCGTTGACCGTAATGAGTCCACGCCTCAGCTTTTCTCCCACCTCTTTGCGGGAGAGGATTTTCTGCTCGGAGAAGAATTTGTCCAGGCGCATACTACTCGTCCTTGGCCTTGCTCATCTGGAGCTGTGCCATAACCAGACCGTAGTAGATGCCCTTTTGCCTTAGCAATTCGTCGTGGGAGCCCAGCTCGGCGCACTTGTGGTCGTCGATAACCATGATGCGGTCTGCACTGCGCAAAGTGGAGAGACGGTGGGCAATAGCAAATGTGGTGCGGCCCTGACGCAGACGGTCCAGAGCCTCCTGAATCTGATATTCGCTCTCTGTGTCCAGAGCAGATGTGGCCTCGTCCAAAATCAGGATCTTGGGATCGTTGAGGATAGCTCTTGCAATAGAAATACGCTGCTTTTCGCCTCCGGACAAGGTGTGACCCTTTTCGCCAACGTATGTGTTGTATCCGTCGGGCAGCTTGCATATAAACTCGTGGGCATTGGCGCGCTTGGCGGCCTGAATTATCTCCTCCATAGTAGCAGTGGGCTTGGAGAAGCGGATGTTGTCCAGAACTGTTCCAGCAAACAGGAAAGTCTCCTGGAGAACGACGCCGATCTGCCTGTGGTAGGCAGCCATGTCAAAGTCGCGGATGTTGATGCCGTCTATGGTGATGCTGCCGTCGTCCACGTCGTACAGTCTCATGATCAGGTTAATCAAAGTGGACTTGCCGCATCCTGTAGCACCGACAAGGCCGATCATTTCGCCCTTCTTAACATCCAGGGAGATGCCGTCCAGAACGGGTTCGTAGCTCCTGTAGCCGAAGACAACATTGTTCAGCTGGATATTGCCCTGAATCTCTGCCTCTATGGCCTCGGGGCCTGCAATAATCTCGGGCTGCTCGTCCAAAACGTCGTAAATACGCTCCATGCTGGTGGTAAGACGTACGAGACGGCGAGGCAGGAAAGACATCCAGCTAAGGGGACCCAACAGCATGCCGGCGTAGGACACGAACTGCACCAATTCACCGGTGGTCATCTGACCCTTGAGTACGTCCACACCACCCAGATAGATAACCAGGTATGATCCAAAGGCCATCATCAGGGACAGGAAGGGGAAAACGGTGGAAAAGAACTTTTCGTTGTGAGCCTGAACCTCTGCATACTCCTCATTGAGATTGCGGAAGGTCTCAACCTCCATCTTTTCCTTGCCAAAAACCTTAACAATACGGATGCCGGACAGAACGTCCTGCAGTTTGTTGTTGATCTTGTCCTCTTTGCGCCACTGATTGTGGAAGATCCTGTGGATGTAGGGCCAGAAGCATCTGGCAAAAATCACGATAAAAGGAGCAAAGAAGAATGCGGCCAGAGCCAGTTTCCAGTTGAGCCACAGCATGATTACAACAAGAGCCAGCAGTGTGATAATCTGGCCGAACATGTCGCAGAAACAGTCCCTGAAGAACTCCATTACTCTGGCAGTGTCGCCGGTGATGCGGTGAATAAGGGCGCCGGAATCCCTCTTGTTGATAAAGGACAGGGACAAATCCTGGAGCTTGTTCATCATCTTTTGTCTCAGGTCAAGGCTGATTCTGGATCCCAGCTGGTTGCACAGGTAGAATCTGATCAGGTAGAACACGATGTCCATCAGGATGATGGAGCAAACGATGCTGAGGAAGGTGAGAACGTCCCTCATGGTTCCCTGCTGAGGCACCAGATGGGTGTCGATAAAGTCTTTGAACACAAACTCTCTGCCCAGGTTAAGGCTGGTGGAAATCACCATCAGAACGAGAACCACGCAGATAATGCCCACGTATGGTTTGCAAAGGCTGATGAGCCTCCGCATGTTGCGGTGGGACTTGTCACACTTGGGGCAGGACTGAGTTCCTGGCAGAGCGCGTCCGCACTTAGGGCAGACCTTGTCCCTCTCTGTGCTCTCAACGCGAATGGATGAACCCTTGCGCAGCAGTTCTACACCTCTGGCAATATATGCAAAGGTGGTCAGGTATTTCATGCTATAGCGGGCCAGCAACAGATCCTGTCCATCCTTAGTGATTACAAACAGGCCGTTGTTGACCTGGTTCACGTTCTGAATCTTTTCCAGGTCCGCCAGGTTGTAGAAAACAGCATCTGTACCATCAAAGATGTACAGCAGAGATTCTGTTGCGCCTATGTAAATGTTGTCACACATCTGGCCGTCCAGATTCAGGTCCGTATATGCACCATAAATCTGTGATTCTGATGTGCGGGTTGCCAAAATGTCGGCCAGGGCCTTTGGCATTTTGCGATTAAGTTTCATTATTCCTCCGAAGCAATTACCTTAGATGTACAGGTCAATGCGCTTTAACTCCTTGGGGGTCAGCTGGGCCAGATCTGGAATTTCGTAACGGTTTTCGTCGATGTCTTTGACGATAACGTGGCTGTCGCTAAGCCTTACCACACTGCTGGAACCAGAAGAAACGGTAAATTTGCAGGGGCCTCTGTCTGTGAGCACGGACCAGTATGCATAGCCATATTCCTCCTTGATGGAGTAGATCCTGGTAATAGCGGGCATGTAGTATCTGAGGGACAACTGCCTCTCGATGTTCTGGCGAGTTGCCTCGTCCCACTGGCTCAGGTCCTCGATAATGCCAATCTCCTTGGCCTTGTCGTCGGGCTCGCGGACGGACAGGAACAGGTTGGGCTGTGTAAAGGGGAAAGTCCTGTAAATGGTTACCCTGGGGTATGTTTTCTCCTCTGTCTTAAGGGACACAAATCCACCTGGAGTGGGAGAGAAGGTTGCATTCTCCGGAGTCAGGTAATTCATGCTGAGGAGGCGGTCCACCTTTTGCTTTTCTTGCTCTAAGATATCTACGTTTTCTGTGTTCAAAATCTCTGTACTCATAATAACCTCGCTTTAAGTAGGTAGTTGTTTAGTCCTCGATGCCGCGCATGGCCAGTGCCTTGCTCTGGATCTGCAGCAGCTTGTAGTAGGCGCCCTTCTGGCGAACCAGCTCGTCATGCTCGCCACGCTCTGTGATCTCTCCGTCCTCCAGAACAATCAGGTTGTCTGCATCTCTCAGAGTGGACAGTCGATGTGCTATGGACAGCGTAGTTCTGCCAACAATCAGCCTGGACAGGGCGTGCTGAATATTCTTTTCGGTCTCGGTGTCTACCGCAGCGGTGGCCTCGTCCAGAATCAGGATCCTGGGGTCTGCCAAAATAGCTCTTGCAATGGAGATTCGCTGTCTCTCGCCTCCTGACAAACTCCTGCCGCCAGAACCAACCATGGTGTCATAGCCGTCGGGCAATTTGCAAATAAAGTTGTGTGCGCTGGCTGCAATGGCTGCGTTGAGCACCTCCTCGTGGGTTGCATCAGGCTTGCCGTAGACGATGTTGTCGTAAATGGTGCCTCGGAAAATATATGTCTCCTGGCTGACGAATGCGATATTTCTGCGAACGTCCGCAAAGGACATATCCCTGACGTTGATGCCGTCCAGATAGATGTTGCCCTCGGTTGGGTCATAGAGACGGGTAATCAGGTTAACCAGGGTGGATTTGCCCGCTCCGGACTTGCCCACGATACCCAGCATCTTGCCAGGCTCCACGTGCAGGTTCACATTCTTGAGAACCTTCTTGTTTGGCTCATAGGAGAAGGAAACATTCTCCAGACGAATATCGCCCTTAAGTGAGTCAACATGGACGGGATTGCGGCTCTCCACCACGTCGGGCTGGGAGTCGATAATTTCAAAAATACGCTGGGCGGAGTTCATGGAATGAGCCCACCAACGGAATATGTATGAGAAAAAGTCCAGAGGACCGGCCAACAGGTTTACATAACCTACAAAAGTGATAAGGGTTCCGTAGGTCATGGAGGAGCCTGTCAGATTGAGAACGATCATGGCGCCGATGGCCCAAACCAACATAACGGATGCGTTCTTGGCAACCCAGAAGATGGCGTGGAACTTAGTATCAAAACGTACGGTGTCCATCTGAGCGTCCTGCACCCTGACATTAGCCTTGGAAAAGCGTGCCATCTCCTGCTCCTGCTGACCAAAGGCCTTAACAACTCTGGCGCCAACCAGGTTGTCGTTAACTCTGGCGCGGAGGTTGCGGTTGGTCTGGTGCTGCTTGCTCCAATAGTGCCACAGCAGGGGCTCCAACTTGCCAACAAAGATAAATGCGGGGGGCAGAACCAGTGTGGCAACCAGTGCCAGCAGCCAGTTGGTGCTGAACATAACATAGCAGGAGAAAACAACTGTCAAAACGTTGGGTAACAGGAAGGGCAGTCCGTCGATAAACAGCTCGGAAATGCTGCCTGCGTCGTCTACGATTCTGGTCATCAGGGAGCCTGTCTGCCTCTTGGAGAAGAAGGATACTGACAGGGACTGAATAGACTCAAACACCTGGGACTTAACCTTAGAAACCACGCTGGGAACGATGTTGGCCACAAGTCGGCCCTGCACAACGCCAAACAGCTGCTGCAGCAGTTTGAGTCCAGCCATAGTCAGAGCCAGGATTAGCAACCAGGTAAAGAAGCTGGTTACGGAGGGCATATATTCGCCGATGACGCCCATGTTCTCCGACAAAACCATGTCATACAGGATGGTACCATTCAGGTATGGCCAAATGGAGTTGCACAGTGAGTTCAGGATCGATAACAGGGAAATAACCACCAACATTCCCCAGTATGGCTTAAAGTACGAGAAAAGCCTGAGGAAAATGGATCTCCTGTCGATACACTTGGGGCAAATCTTGCGGTCCTTGTTGGGATAGGGTGAACCGCACTTGGGGCAAACATGCTCCTTTTCCTTCTCCGTCAGCTGCTCCTCGGTGAGCTCCTTTCCCTCCAATAACTTGGCAAAAAGGTCCTTGAGCTTATGCATGCGAGGGCCATAGCTGTTGGTGTATGCTGCCAAAGGTGTGTCAATGCCATCGATGGAAATGTGGAACATGCCTCCGACTACCAGGTTGTCGATAGTGGGGTCGGCCAGGGTGGACAGCTCATATGTGTCCCAAACAAATGTGTCGTAATGAATGGCGTCAGGCTTGCCAAAACCTGTCATGGTACGACGTGTGGTGTGCTCGGGAGCAGAGCCGTGAATCAAATAAGTGCGTGTCAAAACAAAGACGTGCATCCTAAAGGTGCAGTCTATATCCATATCTGCGTTGGCCCAAACAACAGGGTCCTGGCAGGGTATAGAATTGCTCAGCAGGGCCTGGGAAAGGTCGGCCGGCAAATCGCTGTATAATCTCTTATTACCCATAAATCCTCCATGTTGGCATACATTGCCAAGCTATCACTTTTGTATTATCTTGTAAATAGAAAAACGCAAAATCTCTCGCATATAAGAGAAAATTCATAAAAAATTTGCTGACGTCGGAGGGCCCGTATGATAGAGGTAAACAAGGATAATTTTGATCAGATTGTTTTAGGTAACAGCAGGCCTGTGTTGGTGGACTTTTATGCCACCTGGTGTCAGCCTTGTGCCATGATGGCGCCCATTGTGGAGGCCATGGCGGAGGATCATCCGGAGATGGAATTTGTCAGGTGCAATGTGGACGAATGCCTGGAAATTGGGTTCAAATACAGGGCCCTGGATCTGCCAACCCTCATGTTGTTCAGAGATGGTGTGCCAGTCAAAAAGGCGGTTGGCTATAGGGAACGCCAGGAGATAGAGCCGTATTTTTGCGACGCGGGAGCGGTGTAAGTTAAAAGTTAAAAGTGAAAAGTTAAAAGTGAAGCTTCGCAAGTGAAAAGTGAAAAGTGAAAAGTGAAGAAAGTTGGACAACTAGTAGTTCTCCAACTCTTAACTAACCCACTTTCTTCACTCTTAACTCTTAGTTCTTAGCTGAACTGAACTTTTTCTGGTGCAGATTCGGGTTCTTAGGGACGTGCCCTAAGCCGTGCTCCCGGCGCTTGCGGGAGTAGCCGGCGACTTTTCACTGCGAAGCTTGCTTCGCCTTGACCTTTGGAACATAGCGACCCGAGCTTTTCACTTTTCACTTTTAACTTTTAACTTTTAACTCTTAGTTCTTAGCTGAAACATCATACCACAGCTGTATGCTGGCATAATGTCCGCCCAACAAGTCGTAGACCAACTTCTGAGACTGTCCATCCAGAGTGTTCGACAGGGTTTCGCCCAGTTCCAGGGCCATAAGGGAGGAGACATCCCAGGGACAATCCTGAGTCAATTCCTCCATGAGTTTACCATCCAGTTTCGGATACAGCAGATCCAAAAGG
>JAZNEA010000073.1:0-30106 GCA_045588325.1 Clostridia bacterium | reverse complement strand
AGTCTCACATGCAACTCGGGCCATCTTGTCCTCTGCTAAAATAGCATCTAACACTGCATCAGAAAGCTGATCGCAAATTTTGTCGGGATGCCCCTCTGTAACTGACTCAGATGTAAATAATCTCTTCATATAACCACCTTAATAAAAGTTTGAATACTTATATAGAACCAATGTAGAAGTATACCATCTTTCGGATTAAACCACAACCGAGCAAGAGCATAGACCAGGTTCATTTTTGAACTATATACCAGCTATTTTAGTCCTCTTTGACATAAACAATCTCTATTGGCCTTGGTAATCATTCTATATGAAAAATATATGTTTCTTCCTTTTCTCTGTCAAGATTGGCTAAGTGTTCGTCACGTCTCCATTGGCTTACATGCAAAAAGAGGGCCCTAAAGCCCTCCTTTAAGAATCAACCTATTTGGCTGCGGTGCTAATCGAACTCACACCACTTACCTTTTGAGAGAAACTACCGTTTACCTTAGACAGGTGAATGGTAGATGCTCCACTGGCCTCTGCACTTCCCTCCTCAATAATGCAACTGACGACTGCCGAGGATGCGCCACTTACCTCGATCTCGCAGTGGCCTATCTGTCCTGATTTGATGGCAAGATTGCACGCACCACTGCAGTCTGTCCTAAACTCAGAACACTTGGCCTCCTTAGCGTTAAATGAACACGCTCCTGAGACATCTATGGTGCAGTTGCCAGCAAGTCCATCCACCTCCATCTTAGAGGCTCCTGACATCTCGATCTCTGCGTCTGTCAGCACAATCTCTCCATTAAGGGATGTGGCTCCGCTGAGCTCTATCACGCATGATATGGGGGTGATGCCAAGTGTAGTCCTACCTGCCTTGGTTCGGGTAAGCTCCAGCTCTATCCCCTCTGGCACTGCAACTACCAACCTATAGGCATCTTCCGTCAGGGTTATGCCTCCCATGGACGAAATATTGCGATCAGATATCCTGACCTTGTTGGAATCTAATTGCAGAACCTCCTGCTGTAATAACTGCTGGTTGTCTTTGGACTCGCCACCAAATGCAGATATGTGAATCTGTCCGTCCTCAGATGGAATTATCTCCACATCCAAGGCCTCCATCGACTTTTTAGCGGAATTATATATTGTCTTGACCTCATCAGAGATGGCAGAAAAAATAGTGCTGCACACATCTTTGACTGTATGAGCAGTTTTCTCAGTAGCGCTTCTGACCTTCTCGTTATTAAGGAACTCTCTGGTGGATGCAAATATCTTGTCTGTGCCCTCCCTGATAGTCTCTGATAATCTCTTGGCCCTGTCAGAGGCGTCTCTGCGCTCCTTATCTTCCTGACGGATCTCCTCCTCTGGCATCTCCATATCCATGGCCTCCAGCAGCTCCATTGCCTCCTCCAGGGTGATAATCTCCTTTTTGTATAAATCTAAAATGCGACTTCTCTCCATCGACATATACGATCCCTCCTGTTACTTCATCATATCCTTGGCCTGAGCTGCGGTAATCTCGCCTCTCTCCAACTGGTCCAAAATATCCATCCTGAGCTTAGTCCTCTCCTCCCGGGCCTCTCTGGAAATAGGCTTTGCCGGCTCTAATCCCATGGCATTGGCAGCCTCGTCCAACTTGTTCTTGAGCGTAGGATAACTAAGGCCCAACTCACTCTCCATCAGCTTAAGGCTACCCCTACAGCGAACAAAAGTCTCGATAAATGCCAGCTGCTCCTTGTCCAGGCGAGAAAATCTGCCTATCTCAAAGTCTCCCTCAATGGATGTGCCACACTTCTTGCAGGACATCCTGGTAATAGTCAACTTATTGTTACACGCAGGGCATTTGCAGGAAATAGTATGTGCCATGCTCCCTCCTAAAAACATATAATCTATACCTCTAGTTTATGCCAATTACAAAAATTGTCAACACAATTCTAAATTTAATTAAAATTGTTTTTAATATATTTTAACTCGATTTCAACTTTTAATTCTTTTTAACAAAAAAAGAGCCAGGGCCATCAGTCCCAGCTCTATCGCTATTCCTGTATGCTTTTATTCAAAACAAATAAATAATAATCACCTTCGTACGCAACCAGTATTTTATCAATCTGTTTGTCATCCGCTCCATATTCCCATAAGAACGCGTCATAATAAACACTACCGTCAAATGATACCCGTCCAATTACTTTTCCAGAGCACTCCTGCAGGGCATCGAAAGACGCGCGATATTCTAAACTATACAACTCCCCATCAACATAAATTCCTTGCTCTACTGTATCACCAGCAAAGGTTATGTCCATTAATCCTAAGTCACCTTTTATAAGCCCAACAACTATGCCAATTGCCATAATCAACAGAATGGATGCAGCCACCAGCCATGGCCTATTCAACACAATTGTCCTCTTCTGTTTTGGCAGGTTGTCTACATCCCCAAGGAATTCATCATCCACCTGTCCTATTGCATCCACTAATACATCTACATTCATACTTCAACCCCCTCCTTTACTAAAAATTCTTTTAATTGTCTGCGAATTCTAAACAAGGAACTTTTAGCCTTTGATTCACTAATACCACAATATCCGGCCGCATCCTTTATGCTCTCAAAGTAAAAATATCTGTAAATAAATAATCGTCTGTTTTCTATAGAAATGCTTTTTAAAAATGCATTTATCGTATTGACTAATTCTTTACCTTCCACATAATCTTCAGGATCACTATTAGAGAACACTTCACTCAACTCCTCGACGGAGCTAACATACTCTGATGCATACCTCTTTTGTGCATTCTTTCTTCTGAAAACGTCTATGGAAATTTGCCTTACGATCTTCCCTAAGTACGTCAGAAGATTGTTAGGCCTATGAGGCGGAATAGAGTTCCAAGCAGCTAAATATGTATCATTAACACACTCCTTACAGTCCTCTGAGTCCGCAAGGATATTAAAGGACACCTTGTTCAAATAGCCACCGTATTTTTCCTCAGTCCTTTTGATAGCTTCCTCGTCCCTATTCCAATAAAGGCTTACAATAAATTCGTCCGTCATCGTATTTCCTTTGAGTGCATTTCTGCATATAGCAGATATTTTAATTTTATCAGTTTTGCTAAAGAAATTTAAACCTTAGACATCAACTTTTGGGGAGCTAAGCAAAACCCCAGTTCCCATATTAATCTAATCAGCCCATTGAAAAAAATGATTCATTTTTCTTACTCCCATCCAATCCAATATGCTACTATAATCCTCTGAAAGCTCTTTAAATGCAAACTGTGTTGAATTCAGGATTTGATCATAATTTGAATCATCTCTTGACTTAATGCAAAACAGATATTCCTCTCCAATTTCAAGATTTATATAACTTCCGATATCCACTTTAGGATTATCTGTTTCCTTGGCAAGTTCTTTCCACTTATCTATATCTTTTTCTATTACGCCTCCTCTAACAATATATGTTTCTTCAGGAGTTTCACCCTTATAACTTTCTTTTACCGAAACTGTGTATATTGTCACAATCTCATTATTTTCTAAAACATCATACGTTATATCTATTACTTCTCCCTCATATATGTATTTTGATTTAGAAATAATCCTTGTAGCTAATTTATAGCTATTCCATTTCCTGGTAAAAGTCTCTTTGATAACATCCTCAGGAGGAGTATATGTTTCATCTAGAATATTTTGAGATATATGGTTATATATCATTTTCATCTGCCAAGTGGCGACTTGATCTCTCCACAACTTTCTTGTAGCGTAAAGCGAACAGCATATCGTGCCAAGCACTGCAATGGTTATTACAATTATTTTGAAAAATTTCTTCATGAAGTAGTCTCCCCTTTTACGCAAACCTATCAGTTCAAGTTATAACAAAAGCACGCAATGACTCATAGTGCTGGACTTTTATAGGATTCATTCCGCCTTTAACAACGAATCCACATTGATCCCATTTTTAGAGTCCTCAGGGAACACGCCCTTATATGTAAGCAAATAAGAGCCATCGTCCAGCCTTTCTTTTATTAAAAAGGTATAGTTTTCGCCCACGTCAACCTTAATATACTTTATCGGCAAAATAAGTGTTCCACCATGAATCTTTGCAAATCCACACCTTTCCGCTGCTGCTTTCTGCTTGTCAAACTGAAAATCTCCTGTATTACCGCTCCTGGTCACAGTAATTGTTTTCTTTGTATCTCCTCTAAGAGAATCCTCTACCTCCACTGTGTAGACAGTGTATATCATCCAATGGAAGAGTTCCTTTTTCTCATCTCCTAAGGCAAATCTGTTGAATTTTCTATGATCATCTATGTTTCTAAACTCATAATCTATAGAAACCACTTTACCCTTAACAACGTACGAGCTCTGGTTTAATAGTTCCTCCAAATAAAGCGTGGAGCTTGTTGGAGCTCTGTCAATATAAATCACAATACCATCGTTTGTCCTTGATGTTTCTTCGTGGTATTCCAAATCCGATTCAACGTACCGAGTCTGTGAAGTCAACAAGTCATATGGTTCAGGAGCATCTTGCTTAATCAAAAATACGATAGCCACAGAGATAGCTAAAACTAAAATTGAAATGATCGGTATCAAGTTCTTTTTCATAGATTCCTCCTTGATCTTTGTCACTCATGTACAATCTGCATTTTCTAAGGCCCTTTTAATGCCCTTCACTATATATCCCGTAATTTATTTAGTTTGGTTTCACCATTTTGCAGAATTTGAAAGTTTTTTCTAAGAAGCCATCTAAAATTGCTTTAACAAAAAAGAGCCAGGACCATCAGCCCCAGCTCTCTGTAGTAACGTTATGCTTAAAGCGATGAGGATCACTCCTCCAATGCCTCGTTGATGTCTGCCAAAAGCTTGTCGCAGTCAATACCATGGACAGCACATGCATCCTCCAGACTCTCTCCGGAAGCTGAAGGGCATCCATAGCAGAACAATCCATTTGCAATAAATACCATGGGCATCTTTGCATTCATGGCTACTACCTCGCCTACAATCATATCCTTGCTAACCTTTGCCATAACTATTCCCTCCTATGGCTCAAAAATTCAATGTGTATAGTAGCACACTTTTTAATCTGTGACTACATTTTTCTCCATATTCTCCTGCTTAACACTCCTCTGCTGGCTGGGGCGACGCAATTTGGGGCCAAAGAACTGGTACAAATCGCACCTGATTCTGCCGTTGAAAAGCTTTCGCTTTTTGTCTGCCTGCTTGCCAAACAGTTTTTCGAACGTGGAACAGGGAGTGATAATGTGGCAGGACCAGGTCTCGAACTCTGTGGCAAACACCTTGCCCAACCTCTTGTACAACAGTTCTGCCTCTCTCTGCTCTCCAATTCGCTCTCCGTATGGGGGATTGCATACCATCGTTCCGTAGGTGAATCTGGATTTGGAATCCTTCAGATCTGCCCTCTGGAAGTGTATGTACTGGCCAACGCCTGCTCTGTTAGCGTTATTTCTGGCTCTGCGAACCACACCATCGTCTATGTCTGTGCCTATTATGTGCAAATCCTCAGGTTCTATAATCTGAGACTTAAGTTCCTGACGAATCTCCTCCCACTTTTGCCCATTAAGACATGGCCACTGCTCCGCATCAAAGGATCTGTAAATGCCAGGAGCAACATGACATGCCATCATGGCCGCCTCAATTGGGAATGTGCCGGAACCACAACACGGATCCATAAAAGGTCTCTTGGGGTTCCACTTTGAGCACATGATTATTGCAGCCGCCAGGGTCTCTCTGATAGGAGCCTGTGATACCTCTGGCCTGTAGCCGCGCTTATGCAATCCAACGCCACTGGTATCCAATGTAAGTGTGACCATATTTTTGGCAACCGCAACCTCTACCTTAAATAAAGGGCCACTTTCGGGCAACCAATCAATGCCATATTTGCTGCTAAGCCTGGTCGCAATGGCCTTTTTAGTAATAGCCTGGCAATCCGAAATGCTAAACAAATCGCTCTTGTTGGACCTGCCCTCCACAGGAAATCTGCCGTCCATACAAATCCACTGCTCCCAAGGCATATCCTTGACCCCATCAAACAGCTGATCAAAGGTGTGGGCCTCAAATGTACCCATATGAACCAATATCCTGTCAGCTGTGCGGAGCGTCATATTTGCCCTGGCTATCGTCTCCGTGAGATTGTCCGAGTCCGCGGCAAATACCACACGTCCATTTTCCGTGCGCAGGCGCTCAAAGCCATTGTCTGCTAATTCATCTGCCAGGATGCCCTCTATTCCAAAAGTGGATGTGGCAATAAGTTCGTATTGCATATATTCTCCATAAAAATTTCGGCACCTCAAATGAAGTGCCGAAATCTAATAAACCAAAAATAAGATTAAACGTTAACCTTGTCCTTGAGACCCTTGCCTGCCTTGAATACGGGAGTCTTAGATGCGGGGATTGTGATATTCTGCATAGTCTTGGGGTTACGTCCCTGTCTCTCAGGTCTCTCCTTAACCTCAAATGTGCCGAATCCAACCAGAACAACCTTCTCGCCCTGAACCAGAGTCTCCTCTACAGTTGCCAAAAGGGCATTAACTGCAGACTCGCTAGCCTTCTTGCTAAGACCTGTCTTTGCTGCTACAGATGATACCAAATCGTTCTTATTCATGTTTACCTCCAAAAAGAAACTGTTTGTTTATAGTTATAATAACTTGTAATAATATTACTCCTATACCCCATCATAGTCAACTAAAACCCTTGATTTTAGCCGATTTCAGGGCATTTTTAGGGGAATTTTCCCCATTTTGCCTACAATTTTACACACAAGTCGCGACTAACATCTCGGGAGCCAAGATTACGATGGAAACTTATTCCCATTTTTAAAATATTTTGTTGACAAAAGGTCAATGAGGGGGTATATTGTTTAGGCGCGTTTGCGCATCATATGTCGTGTGGAGAAGTCGCCTAGTCTGGTCGAGGGCGCACGACTGGAAATCGTGTAGGCGTCAAAAGCGTCTCGAGGGTTCGAATCCCTCTTTCTCCGCCATAATCCCATGGGAAACCATGGGATTATTTTTTGTCAAAATTCGACTTCAACTTCGCACATGCGCAAAAAAAGTCCCCAAGCAATGAGATTTACCATTTGCTTAGGGACTTATCCATCAATCAGTAATTTATTTGATGATCACGTTGTCCATGTAATATACCTGGTCAACTGTAGGTGTGTTGCTGTACAGACAGAATTGTCCTAAAAGTCCAAAATTATAGAGGGCATCGCATTGATAATATCCTACAAGGACACTGGCCTCTTCCATGCTTTGTTAGGGTGTTTCTCCACCTTATCTGCCCAACATCAGCTTAATTATCTCCTTGTCAGTCTGCCTCATTCCCACTCTGCCGATGTGACCTACACAGCTGATGGTCTCCCCTGCCTCCTGCATCAGGATTCCCTCGTTGGCAGCATACGCCTTTCCCTGAATGGCCAGATAGTGTCCCAATATAGCAGCATCCAAACAGGATGCAATCTTAGCTGCGCAGGACACCTTTGCTCCATCACATATAATGCCGGGGCAATTTGCCAAGGTGTTGTCTATGGTATCCTCAATGGCCTGTCTGGAGCCCCCCTCAATATAGGTAATTGCTGCACCTGCTGCGCATGTGGCAGAAACCGCTCCGCAAAAGGCAGAGAGTTTTCCGATGAACTCCTTTTGAAAAATAGTCAACAAGCTGGAAAAAGCCAATGCTCTATATAGCCTTTCCATGTGTATGCCCTTTTCTCGGGCGTAGATGATTACCGGCACAGAAGATGCGATGCCCTGGTTGCCACTGCCGGAAGTTATTATTACCGGCATATCACAGCCTCCCATTCTTGCCTCAGACGCTGCGGCTGCATAGGCCTTCATCTGCTGGACGATCCCCTCGGAATAGGATGCCATCAGCACCTTACCAATACCCAGGCCATACTTGCCAGTCATACCTTCCTCTGCAATTGCCATGTTATACATAATTTGCTTGTCATACAGGGGACGGATCAGCTCCACATCCACGTTGTCTGCAAAGTCCTTAATGTTTGCGATGGTAAGTTGGCTGCGGTCAGTTTTGGTTGCGCCATTGTATGCACTGCTGTCCGCCTCAAAAACAGTCTCCCCATCCTTGAGAATCCGGACAATATTGGTATGGCTATAACGCACCTCCACGGTGACGCTATGGCAGCCGGCGCTCTCCGTGATCTCAAAATGCAGAGGTATCTCCGAATCTAAAAACTCGACCTGGCATATATTCTGTTCCAACAATCTGTGGGCCTTGTCGATATGCTCAGGTGTGACGCTCTCCAAAACCTCCATCAGAAGGTCCGGGTTGCCTCCCAGAGCACCCAATATTACCGCGGCCTCTATGCCCACCATACCTCCTGAATTAGGTATGGATACGCTGAATACATTTTTTACTATATTGCCGCTACATTTTGCCACTATACTTTGGGGCATCTCGCCCAGTTGCCTTCTGGCCACTGCTGCAGCATATGCCAGAGCTATGGGCTCTGTGCACCCCATAGCGGGGATTAACTCCTCCTGCAAAATAGCAAGAAATTGTCTCTCTATCTCTCTGATCATAGGTCCCTCGTTATGGCAAATTGGCATGTTGGAATTCCTGTCCTGTAGCCACGTCTCTCCAGCTGACGGACCTGCCCTCTATAAGGGCGTAACTATGAGGTGTGTTGTTTCTCGGGAGAGATACAGAGCCTGGATTAATGCGGATAAATCCATCCTCCTGCCATATTCCGGGAATATGGATATGTCCCGTCAACACCACCTGTGTGGGATCATCCGGCAGAGTGATTAGCCAATTCATATTGTGACCATGGCTGGCATAAAAGGTTCTGGCTCCATCGTTGATAACTGCATAATCTGCCATTATGGGGAACTTTACCATTACCTGGTCAACCTCGGCGTCACAGTTCCCCCTGACGCATGTTATGGGAACAGTGATATTATTGAGCATTTCTGCCACCATCATTGTGTCGTAGTTATCCGGCAAAAAGTTCCTGGGGCCATGATACAGCAGATCCCCCAGCAGGACTACCCTGTCCGGCTGATCCTGTTGGATACGGGCAACCAACTGCTCCATATGTTCCGCAGAACCATGAATATCTGACGCGACTAAAATCTTCATCTCAACACCTCTTAGCAGATTTGCTCCATTTTATAATATGGAACCCTCTTTGTCTATTTTTGTGATAGCAACTCTTTCTGCTTGTCCTTTGGGCGACAATACATTATTATTTACCCGAGGTGCTTTATGAACGTATACGATTTTGACAAGACCATAACCGATGTGGATAGCACTGCATCCTTTGTCAGGTACTGCGCAGGCAGGTGGCCCAGAGTTTTGCTTACCCTGCCAGGTACAGGTTTTGCCGCAATTGCCATGGCCCTCAGGATTATCCCCAAAACCAGATTCAAGCAGTACATGTTTCGCTTCCTAAGGCATGTCCCTGATGTAGAACAGGCAGTTACGGATTTTTGGAATGGTGACTTCTGCTCCATTCACAGCTGGTATCTGGCTCAACACTCCGAGGATGATCTGGTTATCTCCGCCTCTCCCGAATTCCTGCTGAGGCCCATTTGTCACAAGCTTGGCATCTCCCAGCTTATTTGCTCTCAGGTTGATCCTGATACCGGTCGATACACCGGGGTAAATTGTGACGGGCACAACAAGGTTTTAAGATATAGAGAACAGTATGGAGATTTGGTACCTGATGCCTTTTACTCCGACTCACGTAATGATGAGCCCATGGCTCGCATATCCCGTTCTGCCTACATAGTGCGTGGAGAGACCATAGAGCCCTGGATTTTTGATAATGAGGAGGTTTCCCCATGAGAAACCATGTAGATATAGGCAGTTTCAGAGTCCATGGATTGGCTTTTTTGGCTCCCATGGCAGGTATTACCGACCAACCATTTCGCAAGCTCTGCAAGGAACAGGGAGCGGCCCTGATTTATACAGAGATGGCCAGCGCCAAGGGCATTGATTATAACTGCGCCAAGAGCTATGAGATCACAGAGACCCTATCCGAGGAGCACCCTGTAGCACTACAGATTTTTGGCTCCGATCCGGAGTCCATGACCAGAACCACGGCACGTCTGGCAGAGATAGGTAGTGGCGACATTATCGACATAAACATGGGCTGTCCTGCCCCAAAGATAGTTAAGGGTTTTGCCGGCAGCGCCCTTATGAAGGACCCCCAACTGGCATCAACAATCATTCGCTCCGTTGTGAGTGCCGCCAATGGCACTCCTGTCACCGTTAAGTTTCGCAAGGGTTGGGATGAAGATCACATAAATTGCGTGGAGTTTGCACAGATGGCCCAGGAGGCAGGCGCCGCAGCCATTACCCTGCATGGACGAACCAGAGAGCAGTTCTACGCTGGCAAGGCCGATTGGGATATTATCGCCAGGGTCAAGGAGTCTGTCACCATTCCCGTCATCGGCAACGGCGACATAACTAAGCCTTCTGATGGCATTCGCATGATGCAACACACCGGCTGTGATGCTGTTATGGTAGGACGAGCCTCCCAGGGCAATCCGTGGATTTTCAGGGGGCTACAGCAGGCACTGACCGCCTACGTTGACGCCGTCAACAACGGAACCGTCTGCAATCTTGATATTTACAGTTATGACGACAGTTATCGCCCAACAGAGGATGAACTCTACGACACAGCCTGTCGTCATCTCACAATGCTCACAGAAAAATATGGTGACCGCGGCCTGCTCATGATGCGCAAGCATATCGCCTGGTATATCAAGGGACGTCCTGGGGCGGCAAAACTCAGGGACGCAGCATTTAAGGCCACCACAGAACAAGAGGTGCTCTCCCTGTTGAGAGAACACCCCATGTAATACTCGTTATCAGAGCGCAGCCATTTGTGTTGGAGGCGCTTTTATTTTCTCAGGCTCTTAAGCAGAGCGATTTCGTATGCATACCCATCCAGTTCATTGGGAGTTTCCAGGAAAAACGGCAAATCCCTCAGGGCTGGGTGGTTTATTATTGTGGCGAATGCATCGGTTCCGATGTATCCCTGGCCAATCTTCTGATGGCGGTCCTTATGTGCTCCCAGTGGATTCATGGAATCGTTGATGTGGATTGCCTTGAGTCTGTCCAAGCCGACAATGTTGTCAAATTGTGTCAGCACTCCGTCCAAATCCCCCACTATGTCGTAACCTGCGTCACTGACGTGGCATGTATCAAGGCACACACCCATCTTATCTGACAGGTCCACACGCTGGATGATCTCTCGCAGCTCCTCGAATCTGCCTCCAATCTCCGACCCCTTGCCTGCCATGGTTTCCAGCAAAACCGTGGTGGTCTGCTCTGCCTTAAGCACTGCATTAAGTTGATCCGCAATCAGCTGAATACCTACCTCTGTACCCTGGCCTACGTGGCTCCCAGGATGGAAGTTGTACATGGCACCAGGGGTATGCTCCAATCTCTGCAGGTCATCCACAAACACCATATTGGCAAAGTCCCTGACTCTGGGATCCGCAGAACACGGATTAAGGGTGTAGGGGGCATGTGCCAGTATTCTGCCAAAATTGTGGGACTGCACATAGTCTCTAAACGCAGCTACATCATCTGGATCAATATCCTTGGCCTTGCCTCCCCTGGGGTTCCTGGTAAAGAACTGGAATGTATTGGCACCTATATCCTCTGCAGTCTCAGCCATTGCCAAATAGCCGGCAGAGGAAGACAAATGACATCCTATATAAAACATGGTACACCTCCGTATATCAGGGATTTTATCATAATTTTTGCCCGGCAAAAAGAAAATGTCGCCGAGATTTTCTCGACGACATTTGCATTAGCTTTTTGTACTATGTCTTATCTGGCTCCATTGGATCCGTAGAGTTCCAGCTTAATTGCGCGGAGCAAGGAGTACTGTTCAATATCTGTATCCTGGCCCAGCTCCCAAATCATGATGCCTGCCAAGCCCTCGTCCATAACATACTCGCACTTTCTCTGGATGGTTGGAATGCCATTATATGCGATGCCATTGCTCAGATCCTTGTTATAGGCAGTGGGGTCTTCCTCAAGTATGTTCTTATAGGTTTCAGATCCCTCCATATCGGAGTTTGCGATATAGCCATAAAAAGGTACTCCCATAACCAATTTAGACTCAGGGACACCCCTGTCAGCGAAGTAATCGCACATTTCAACAGCCATGTCATATGTGGAGTGGTTTGCGCCACTGTCGTCATATGCCATAACCATGACCAGATCAAACTTGTTGAGAGTTGATGAAGAAATCGCATCACCATACCACTCTGCAACAGCAGTTGTCAAAATGAGGTCCTCTTCGTCACAGCGCTCTCTCAACTCAGAGATAAAAGATGAGTAATAGTCCCAAATCTCTGTGTAGCTCTCAGATGCCTCGATATCGATGTCGATTCCGTCCAGGTCAAACTCCAAGGCGTGATCGATCATGTTCTCAACTAGCTGAGACCTGCGGCTAGAACTAGGCAGAATCTCCGTATAGATTGTCTTGCCAGATGAACCTCCGTAGGATGCCATTACATTAACCCCGTTTTCGTGGGCCAGGTCGATTATGTCCTCGATCTCAGAATCAGACTCAAACTCGTGGGTTATTTCCAGACTGGATGTGTCGGGATTAAAAAATGCCAGGCAGAGATGGGTGAGAGCATCGTAATCCAGATCTTCATAACAATCTGTCCTATAGTAAGGCAGATATCCTACATTAACATAACCAGAAGTAGTCTCTGTGGAATCATCTCCACTATCCTGTGCATCTGTATCCGACGCGGCAACCTTTACATCATCGATATAGAAGTACTGGCCGGAGCAAGCCACAGAACTGTAATACTCAATGTGAATATATCCATCTGTATCACCAAGCTCGCCTGCATCGATCTCGATCCACTGGCCCTGGGTGATGGCCGTCTCTCCCATGATCTCTGCACCATTAACTGCGATCTTTTTTATTGATCCTATGGTGCTGCCACTGGGTACGAAGGTCTTAAAGGTCAGTGTACTGTCGGTGCCTGCATTCTGGAATCCCAGATAGAAGTCGATTGTGTATCTGCCTTCACCAACGGTTGCTTTGAGAGCCTTAGTCCCGTTGTAACCGCTACTGCTCTGGGTGAATGTTACATGGTTAACTCCCAGGGAACTGCTGTATTCGGAACTCCATACGCCGTTTGTTGTTGTCTTGGGTGTAGCGCTGGTGGATATTCCGTTCTCAAATTGCTGATCGATAATGTATTCAGGTGCCGATGGAGCTGATGTAGGTGTGGCAGTGGGTGATGCTGCTCCACTAGAAATCTGGAAGTTGTCAATATACAGGCTCTGTCCAGAAGATGCAGAATTACTGTAGAACTCAATATAGATGGCACCGGATGTCACATTTCCAAAGGTGCTTGTCTCAATTGTGTTCCATGCATTTGCTGTCAATGCGGTCTCTCCTAAGACAACTGTATTGCCAATTTTAACAGTATTAATCCTTGAGACTGTAGAACCATCTGGAACCCAAACATCAAATGTCAGGTTAGAGGATGAAGATGCCCCTGCAAATCCACAATATACGCCTACAGTGTATCTCCCGTCTGCAATATTGAGTTTCATAGAGGTTACCCCCGAACTGCTTGTATTCTGGGAAAATGTTACGTGATTGGTTGCCATGGAGCTACTATATTCGGAGCTCCATACCCCATGAGACGTAGTCCCTGCAGTTGTTGAAATGCTGGGGAGCGTGTCCATATTCTGAGACAACACATACCCTGTGGTACTTGAAGATGCAGCCATAGTAGGAAATACCATAAAAATGGACATTACCATAGTCAGCACCAACAACACCGAAGTTGCTTTAACTAAAATCCTTTTTGTCATAATGTTCCTCCAAAATGTATAATATTTGTATGGCGGGGACACCCATTCCCCCAACCATTTCTATTAAATCTTATGCCCTCCTTTTTCCGCATATTACATTGGACCAAAAGATTTTTACATTTTGGGAAAATTGATTTGCAATAAACCTTTGACCTATCAGACCACAAAAAAAGAGGGTGTATAAAACACCCCCCTTTTAGCTTATAACACTATGTCTTATCTGGCACCTTCCTCGCCATAGACTGTAAGCTTGATAGCTCTAAGCAAGGAGTACTTCTCAACTGTAGAATCCTGACCGAGCTCCCAAATCATAACGCCTGCATAACCTGCGCTCATAGCATACTTACACTTCTTCTGAATTGTAGGAATACCATTGTATGCAATACCGTTACTCAAATCCTTGTTGTATGCAGAAGAGTCGTTCTCGCAGAGCTCCTTGTAGGATGTACCGTTCTCCATGTCTGTATTAGCTGTATATCCGTAGAAAGGAAGACCCATAACGATCTTGGACTTGGATACGCCTCTATCGACAAAGTATTCGCACATCTCAACTGCCATCTCATATGTGGAGTGATTTGCTCCGCTGTCATCGTATGCCATAACGTTTACGAGGTCGAACTGCTTAAGTGTAGAGGAAGAAATAGCATCGCCATACCACTCTGCAACAGCTGTTGTAAGAAGTAGTCCCTCCTCATCGCAACGTGCGCGCAACTTAGAAATAAAGCTGGAGTAGTTGTTCCAAATGTCTGTGTAGCTCTCAGATGCCTCGATGTCGATGTCGATACCGTCAAATCCGAACTCTACTGCGTGGTCAATCATGTTCTCAACAAGAGTTGTGGTCTTGGAAGAGCTTGTAAGAATCTGAGTGTAGATTGTCTTACCGGAGGCTCCGCCGTAGGAAGCCAGAACCTGAACGCCGTTGGACTGTGCATCCCTAACAAGAGTCTTAACCTCACTATCGGAATCGAACTTGTGAGTGATCTCCAAGCTGGATGTGTCAGGATTGAAGAATGCAAGACAAATGTGTGTCAATGCATCGTAATCAAGTGTATCTACGCAATCTGTTCTGTAATATGGAAGGTATCCAATATTAACAAATCCAGATACTGTAGTTGTTGTATCATCCTCGTCATCAGAAGAATCAGAAGAACCGCTGGAACCCTTAGAAGGCTCTGTAATAGAAGACTTAGAAAGTGTGGATCCACTGTTGAAACCAACTGGTGTAACGTCCTTTCCGTTAACCTCAACGTCTGCGATCAAGCACTGACCAAGAGTACCAGAGGAAATATTGGTTGCGTCTACGGAAAGCTCGAAACCAGAGGAGCAAGCTGCCTTAACAACACACTCAATGTAGTACCAACCGTCAGAGCATGCTACTGCGTTATTTGCAATATGGTTACCGGAGTAAACTGCTGTTGTTGTCTCTGCGCCATTCTTAATGTACATAGCCTTAGTGCCATCGCCTCTTGCGTACATGTCGGCACCGGTTGTTGTGGAGCCGGATGCTGCTACAGGCTTAACATAGAAGGAAATAACATCTCCAACTGCAACAGATGTTGTAAGCTTAACGCGCCATCTGCTTGTGTCAGAAGAAGACTTAGCCTCCATCTTGTAGCTATAAACTGTGCCAGATGCTGGAGTAGGTGTAGCTGTTGGCTTTGGAGTAGGTGTAGCTGTTGGCTTTGGTGTAGGTGTAGCTGTTGGCTTTGGTGTAGGTGTAGCTGTTGGCTTTGGTGTAGGTGTAGCTGTTGGCTTTGGTGTAGCTGTAGCTGTTGTACCAGAAGAACCACCACTTGGCTCTGTAATAGAGGACTTAGAAAGTGTGGAACCGCTATTGAAACCAACTGGAGTAACGTCCTTTCCGTTAATCTCAACGTCAGCGATCAAGCACTGACCAAGAGTACCAGAGGAAATATTGGTTGCGTCTACGGAAAGCTCGAAACCAGAGGAACATGCTGCCTTAGCAACACACTCAATATAGTACCAACCATCGGAACATGCTACTGCATGGTCTGCAATATGGCTACCTGAGTAAACTGCTGTTGTTGTCTCTGCGCCATCCTTAACGTACATGGCCTTAGTGCCACTGCCTCTTGCATACATATCTGCACCAGTTGTTGTGGAGCCAGATGCTGCTACAGGCTTAACATAGAAAGAAATAATATCGCCAGCTGCTACAGAATTTGTAAGCTTAACGCGCCATCTGCTTGTGTCGGAAGATGACTTAGCCTCCATCTTGTAGCTGTAAACTGTGCTAGAGGAGCTGTTAGAAGAGCTGCTAGAAGAGCTACCAGAGCCAGTAATTACAAGATCATCAATATAATACTTCTGGCCTGCTGTACCACCGTTGTTATAGAACTGGAACTCA
This sequence comes from Clostridia bacterium, assembly GCA_045588325.1. Lineage (GTDB taxonomy): Bacteria > Bacillota > Clostridia > RGIG7378 > RGIG7378 > RGIG7378. The sequence continues at coordinate 13,928 of JAZNEA010000073.1, read as the reverse complement.
ATAACGCCGGATGTGTTGCTGCCAAATGCACTTGTCTCAATCTTATTCCAAGCGCCTGCTGTAAGAGCTGTCTCACTAAGGATAGTTGTGGAACCAATCTTAATATAGCTAATCTTAGTAATTGTGGAACCTGCTGGAATCCATACGTTAAAGCTAAGCTTAGATGTGGAAGAAGCTCCCTTAAATCCAAGGTATGTATTAACCGTGTATCTTCCGTCTGCAACCTTACACTTCATAGAAGTCCTGCCATCAGAGGAATTGGTATTCTGTGAGAATGTTACGTGTGTACCTGTTGTACTGCTAACTGCCGAGCTCCATACGCCATGAGCAGATGACTTTGCCGTTGTGGAAACTGTGGGCAGTGTGTCGTAGTTCTGCTCGAGACATGCGCCTGATGTGGCTGCTGTTACAGGATAAATGTGTACACAGCTCAAAATCATGATCAGTACGAGCATCGAAGATAAGAGTTTTGTTGCGATCCGTTTTTTCATTTTGTCCTCCATAAATATTTAGTCCCTCTCATTCTGACAGAAACGCGATGAATAAAAATACCGTGTCTCCGTCAAAATGAGCCCTTAGCGATAATTTTACTATAAATGGTGATTCTTAGCAAGATTTCTTTTTAAATTTTATGAATGTTTGTGAATATTCACGAAAAAAAGTTACAATGAGTGGCATTTTTATTTTTCTCTCCGACGCTCCTGTATACATTATAATACAATGGTTTTAAAGCATATGAAAAAATAGATATGGCGGTTGAATATTATACTTATATTTATTCATCGTATGCATAAAACGCAATATCTACAAAAATAAAAAGCACCTGAAACCAAATGATCTCAGGTGCTTTTTATTAAGTTCTTTGTGTAGTATTTTAGACTACTCCAAATGCCAGCATGGATTCTGCTACCTTGAGGAATCCAGCAATATTGGCTCCTGCTGCGTAGTTGCCCTCCATACCATAACTGGCGGCGGCCTTCGCTACATTTGCGTAGATGTTCTCCATGATACCCTTGAGCTTGGCGTCTACCTCATCAAATGTCCAGCTGTAGCGCATGGAGTTCTGGCTCATCTCCAGAGCGGATGTTGCTACGCCGCCTGCATTTGCAGCCTTAGCAGGTCCAAAGAGAATGCCTGCCTCCTGGAATGCGGCAATTGCCTCAGGAGTAGAAGGCATGTTAGCGCCCTCACATACAGCCATAACACCGTTAGCAATAAGAGTCTTAGCAGCTGCCTCGTTGATCTCGTTCTGTGTTGCACATGGCAGTGCGATATCGCAGGGAACTGTCCAGATGTTCTTGGATCCGTCCTTGTCCTCCATGTACTTTGCCTCGGGGTGGTACTCCAGATACTCGCTGATGCGGCCTCTCTTGACCTCCTTAATGGTCTTAACTGCATCCAGGTCAATACCGTTCTCGTCTACAACACAGCCGTTGGAGTCAGACATTGCGATAACCTTTGCTCCCAGGGTTGTTGCCTTCTGGCAAGCATAGATAGCTACGTTACCAGATCCGGAAATAACAACTGTCTTGCCCTTAAAGGAATCCTGGTGATCGTTGAGCATGGCCTCTGTAAAATAGCAAAGTCCAAAGCCTGTTGCCTCCTTACGTGCCAGGGATCCTCCGTATGTAAGGCCCTTGCCTGTCAGTACGCCTGTGAACTCATCGCGAATTCTCTTGTACTGTCCATAGAGATAACCAATCTCTCTGGCACCAACTCCAATATCTCCTGCAGGTACGTCTGTATCTGCTCCGATGTACTTGCAAAGCTCTGTCATAAAGCTCTGGCAGAATCTCATAATCTCTCCGTCTGACTTTCCCTTGGGGTCAAAGTCGGATCCACCCTTACCTCCGCCAATAGGCAGTCCTGTCAGGGCGTTCTTAAAGATCTGCTCAAATCCGAGGAACTTGATGATTCCCTCGTATACTGTGGGATGGAAGCGAAGTCCTCCCTTGTAAGGTCCAATAGCGCTGTTGAACTGAACACGGAAGCCTCTGTTTACTCTGACTACGCCATTATCATCAACCCATGGTACTCTGAATTTAATAATTCTCTCAGGCTCTACGATCTCTGCCATAACACCCTTGGTGATGAGCTCTGGTCTGGCCTCCACAACAGGCTCCAAGGACTCCAGAACCTCGCGAACTGCCTGATGGAACTCAGCCTCGCCTGGGTTGCGTCTTACAACCTGCTCATACAAATCAGCTAAATATTCGTTCTTAAACATGCTATACCTCCGTTTACAGCACACATTGTGCCTAATAACAGAAAGAATGATAATTTTATCATTCTTTCATGTCAATAAAATGCTTGTCATTAATTTGCAAATGTCCTAAAGCTGTCACTATTCGAACATTTTTTTGCAGGAATGATTTACTTGTAATACTCCACCAATGAATCAAACAGACCCATGTCAAAGTTGCCGGGCACATTCCTGTACAGACCGTCGCTGATACGCTCAGAGTGGCCCATTTTGCCCAATACTCTTCCGTCGGGAGAAAGGATACCCTCAATAGCCATTGCGGAATTGTTGGGGTTAAACTCGATATCCGCTGTGGGATTGCCCTCCAGGTCAACATACTGAGTTGCTACCTGGCCATTGGCAATAAGCTCTGCCACTACAGACTCAGGAGCATAGAAACGACCCTCACCATGAGAAATCGGAACTGTAATCACATCACCGACATTGACCTTGGTGAGCCAGGGGGAGTTTGCAGATGCAACTCTGGTACGAACCAGCTTTGACTGGTGGCGACCAATCGTATTAAATGTCAGTGTAGGACAGTTCTCGTCTGTGTCCCTGATCTCTCCATAAGGAACCAGGCCCAGCTTGATGAGTGCCTGGAATCCGATACAGATCCCCAGCATAAGGCCATCTCTGTTGTTCAACATCTCATGAACGGAATCCTTGATTGCAGGATTGCGGAAGAATGCTGTGATGAACTTACCAGATCCATCTGGCTCGTCTCCACCGGAGAAACCGCCGGGGATGAATATTGCCTGGGAGTTACCAATCTTGTTGGCGAACTCTGTGGCGGACTGTGCTACTGCCTCTGGACTTAAGTTGTTAATTACGAAAATCTCAGGCTGTGCTCCAGCTCTTGCAACTGCTCTGGCACTATCATACTCGCAGTTTGTTCCTGGGAATACTGGGATCAAAACCCTGGGCTTTGCCACAGAAATCGCAGGCTTTGCGGGAGACTTAGCTGTGTAGCTGATCTTGTCATATGTCTTCACCTGGCCGGCCTTGGTGGGGTATACGGACTCAAGCTTGGACTCGTATGCCTCCTCTGCCTTAGCTGTTGCCACAGACTGACCCTTGTATGTCAGGGCTCCATCTGATGTAACAGCGCCCAGAACAACTGCTCCCTGAGGCACGGACTGTCCGTCTGCCAATTCCATAATAAATGCACCGTAGTTGTAACCAAAGATATCCTCCATGGTCAGACCATCGTCGAATGCGAATCCCAGGTTATTACCTGTTGTGCACTTGTAGACTGCCTCAAGAACACCACCCAATCCAGGTGTATAGCAGGCCACTACTGCGCCGCTTCTCATGAGAGCTGTTACGGCATTCATATTGGCGATGAGGGATTCTGCCACTGGCAATCCTGTCTCTGCATTAACCTCGGGCTTAAAGATTACTACCTTATGTCCCTCAGCCTTAAAGTCATTGGAAACCATGTGAGGAATCTTGTCCATTGTCACTGCAAAGGAAACCAATGTTGGGGGAACATCGATGTTCTCAAATGTTCCGCTCATACTGTCCTTACCTCCGATGGAACCGATACCCAAATCCAGCTGAGCATCCAAGGAACCCAGAATAGCAGCTGTGGGCTGGCCCCATCTCTTGCCATCTGTACCAGGTTTCTTAAAGTACTCCTGGAATGTCAAATATACCTTGTCAAATGAAGCACCAGTTGCGACCAACTTAGCTACGCTGTCAACAACTGCCAGATATGCTCCGTGATAAGGACTTGCCTCAGAGATAAAGGGATTGTATCCCCATGCCATCAGTGAGCAATCCTCTGTCTCGCCATGTACCAAGGACACCTTGTTTACCATGGCCTGAACGGGTGTGCGCTGTCTCTTGCCGCCAAATGGCATCATTACGCTGCCCGCTCCAATTGTGGAGTCAAACCTCTCAGAAAGTCCTCTGTGAGAACAGCAGTTAAGGTCAGAAACCACGTCCATAACGCCCTGTGCAAAGTCTGCAGGAATGTCCTTGCTAATTGCCTTGGGCTCCTCAATCTCAATAGAGATGTGCTTTTCTGCGCCGTTGGAGTTCAGGAACTCTCTGGAAATATCGACGATGTTTACGCCATTCCACTCCATGACAAGGCGTGGCTCCTCTGTTACTGTTGCTACGATTGTGGCCTCCAGGTTCTCCTCCTTTGCCAACTTGCAGAACTTATCTGCATCCTTAGCCTCTACAACTACAGCCATACGCTCCTGGGACTCAGAAATAGCAAGCTCTGTGCCGTCCAGACCCTCGTACTTCTTGGGAACCTTATTCAGGTTGATGTGGAGTCCGTCTGCCAACTCTCCGACTGCTACAGAAACGCCGCCTGCGCCAAAGTCGTTACATCTCTTGATGAGGGAGGATGCATCTGGATTCCTGAAGAGTCTCTGCAATTTGCGCTCCTCAGGTGCATTACCCTTCTGTACCTCTGCTCCGCACTTCTCAATGGACTGAACTGTGTGGGACTTGGAGGATCCTGTTGCTCCACCGCATCCGTCTCTGCCTGTTCTGCCACCGAGGAGGATAACTACATCTCCGTCTGCAGGAACTTCTCTCCTGACATGGCCTGCGGGAGTTGCGCCTACAACAGCACCAATCTCCATTCTCTTTGCCACATATCCGGGGTGATAAATTTCGTCTACAATGCCTGTGGCCAGTCCAATCTGGTTACCATATGAGCTGTATCCAGCAGCTGCTGTCTGCACAATCTTACGCTGAGGCAACTTGCCTGGGATTGTCTCCGAAACGGGCTTAAGTGGGTCGCCTGCGCCTGTAACTCTCATGGCGCCATATACATAGGCTCTGCCGGACAGGGGGTCACGAATCGCACCACCAATACATGTAGCTGCGCCACCAAAGGGCTCGATCTCTGTGGGGTGGTTGTGTGTCTCGTTCTTAAAGAGCAAGAGGTAATCCTGCTCCTCTCCATCTACGTTTACCTTAATCTTGACTGTACATGCGTTGATTTCGTCAGATACGTCCAAATCAGTGAGCTTGCCTGTCTTTACCAGATATTTTGCAGCCACTGTTGCCATATCCATCAGGTTAACCGGCTTAGTTCTGCCCAGGGCCTTACGTGTCTCCAAATATCTGTTAAATGCCTTCTGCAGAGTCTTATTCTCTGTGGAAATACTGTCGATTGTGGTCAAGAAAGTCGTATGACGACAATGATCTGACCAATATGTGTCGATCATCTTGATTTCTGTGATGGTTGGATTGCGATTTTCTCCCTTGAAATAGTCGCGGCACATTGTGATATCGCCCAAATCCATAGCCAGACCATACTGTAAAATGAACTCCTTAAGTCCATCCTGATCAAGGTCGATAAATCCCTCCAGAATTGCAACGCTCTCTGGGATCTCATACTGCTGTGCCAAAGTCTCAGGCATACCCATATCGGCCAATCTGCTCTCAACTGGGTTGATAACATACTTCTTAACAGCTTCCTTATCGCTATCTGTAAGGTTGCCGCTCAGGATATAGACCTTAGCTGTCCTTACCAATGGCTTCTCTCCGCAGGAGATCAGCTGAATACACTGAGCTGCGCTGTCTGCACGCTGATCGAACTGACCTGGCAAGAATTCTACTGCAAATACCAAATCATCCTCATTGGCAACCAATTTGTCTGATGTGATGTCCAGCTGGGGCTCAGAGAAAACATTCTTTACTGCTGTCTCAAAGAGGTCCTGGTTAATGCCCTCCACGTCATATCTGTTGATAATTCTGAGATTCTCCAGACCCTGGATTCCAACAAATTGAGTCAACTCCTTGGCGAGAGAAGCTGCCTCCTCTGCCAACTCTGGCCTTTTTTCTACATAAACTCTATATACCATATTATTTCTCCGACAGTGCCTTGAGGGCTCTCTGTCCTATATCCTTTCTGTAGAATGCGTTGTCAAAGTGTACCTTCTCCACGGCGCTATATGCCTTGTCCATGGCCTGCTTAAGGTCAGTGCCTGTAGCTGTTATGCCCAGCACTCTGCCTCCGTTGGTCACCAGCTTGTCTCCTGCCAACTTGGCTCCGGCCACATACATACATGCATCAAAATCCTCATCTGCTGTGATCTCAAATCCCTTGTCATAGCTCTCAGGATATCCCTTTGATGCCATAATTACGCAGCATGCGGAGCTGGCTGAGAACTTAACCTCTGTGTCCTTGAGGGTGCCATATGTGGTTGCCTGCATTACTGTCAACAGGTCGGATTCCATAAGCGGTAGTACAACCTGGGTTTCTGGATCGCCAAATCTGCAGTTGTACTCTATTACCTTAGGTCCCTGCTTAGTCAGCATGAGGCCAAAGTAGAGACATCCCTTAAAGGTTCTGCCCTCTGCCTTCATGGCGCGAATTGTGGGGACAAATATCTCATCCATGCAGCGCTGAGCCACATCCTCTGTATAATAGGGGTTTGGTGCGATTGTACCCATACCACCTGTGTTTTTGCCCTGATCGTTATCCAAGGCTCTCTTGTGGTCCATGGAAGAAATCATAGGAACCACAGTCTCTCCGTCTGTAAAAGAAAGAACTGAAATCTCGGGGCCCTCCAGGAACTCCTCGATAACAACAGAATCTCCGCTACTGCCAAACAAGTGTCCCTCCATCATGGATCTGACCGCCTCCTGGGCCTCCTCTCTGGTCATGGCGATGATTACGCCCTTGCCCAATGCCAAGCCGTCTGCCTTAACTACAACAGGGATGTTGCATGTTTCCACATACTTAAGAGCCTCGCTGCAATCAGTAAACACCTGATACTCAGCAGTTGGGATGTTGTACTTGTACATCAAGTCCTTAGAAAAGGCCTTTGATCCCTCGATAATTGCAGCATTTGCAGTTGGGCCAAAGCAAGGAATACCCACCTCGTTCAGCCTGTCAACGCAACCCAGCACCAATGGATCATCAGGTGCTACCACCGCATATCCAATATCGTGAGTCTTGGCAAACTCAACAATACCGTCCAGGTCCTTGGCTCCAATATCTACACAGGTTGCATCCTGTGCCATACCGCCATTGCCGGGAAGTGCATATATTGTTTCGACTGTCTTGTTCTCTTTGAGCTTTTTAATTATGGCGTGCTCTCTTCCTCCTCCGCCCACAACCAAAATGTTCATTGAATCCTCCAGGTTTTTATCTTAGTCCTTGTAAATGGGGTGCTCCTCGCAAAGTGCAATAACCTCTGCAGTTGTCTTGTCCTTAGTTGCCTCAAAGTCAACGGCTGTGTCGCGGATCCACTTGGCAATCTTGACCATCTCAGCCTCCTTAAAGCCTCTGGTAGTAACTGCAGGAGTACCAATTCTGATACCGCTGGTAAGTGTTGGCTTAGCGGGATCTCCGGGCACGGCGTTCTTATTGGCTGTGATATGTACCTCGTCCAATCTTGTCTCCAGCTCCTTGCCGTAGATGCCCATGCCTCTCAAATCAACCAACATCAGGTGATTGTCTGTGCCGCCGGAAACCAGGTTAAAGCCCTGCTTTTTCATCTCATCGGCCAGAACTGCAGCGTTCTTTACTACCTGTGCCTGATACTCCTTGTACTCGGGGGTAAGTGCCTCTCCAAGGGCAACAGCCTTTGCTGCTATGATGTGCATGAGGGGGCCGCCCTGAGTGCCGGGGAAAATAGCCTTATCAACCTGCTTGCCCAACTCCTCCTTGCAAAGGATCAATCCGCCTCTGGGGCCTCTCAATGTCTTGTGTGTAGTTGTTGTAACCACATCTGCATAAGGGACTGGAGAGGGATGAACGCCTGCTGCAACCAAACCAGCGATGTGAGCCATATCTACCATAAGGTAAGCGCCAACCTCGTCTGCGATCTGGCGGAACTTGGCAAAGTCAATAAATCTGGGGTATGCACTGGCTCCTGCCAAAATTACCTTTGGCTTGTGCTCGTGGGCCATAGCTCTTACGTTGTCATAATCGATGAGACCCTCCTCATTTACGCCATACTGTACAGCGTTGAAATGCTTACCAGAGATGTTAATCTTGGTGCCGTGGGACAGGTGTCCACCACAGGCAAGGCTCATGCCAAGAACTGTGTCGCCAGGCTGCATCAATGCGCAAAAAGCGGCCAGGTTGGCATTTGCTCCGGAGTGAGGCTGCACATTGGCATACTCAGCACCGAAAAGCTGCTTAGCTCTGTTGATTGCGATCTCCTCTACCTCGTCAACATACATACATCCGCCGTAATAGCGGCGTGCAGGGAATCCCTCTGCGTACTTATTGGTGAGAACTGAACCTGCTGCCAGCAATACTCCCTCAGAAACTATATTCTCAGAAGCAATCAGCTCGATGTTGTGCTGTTGTCTGCGAAGCTCTCTCTCCATAGAAGCATATACTTCAGAATCAATTTGTGACAATTTATCAAAAAACATATTTATTCTCCTTAACAATTAGTGGTGGAACAATCTTGTTCCTGTGAAGCACATGGCCATGCCGTACTTGTCTGCCTCTGCAATAACCAGGTCGTCTCTTACGGAACCGCCGGGCTGAGCAACATATGTAACGCCGCTCTTAGCTGCTCTCTGAATATTATCGCCAAAGGGGAAGAATGCGTCAGAACCAACAGATACGCCGGAAATCGTGGCCAGGTATGCCTTCTTCTGCTCCTTTGTAAATGGCTCGGGACGAACTGCAAAATACTGCTGCCATACGTCGTCTCCCAGAACGTCATCCGCATCGTCTGAAAGATAGATATCGATAATGTTGTTCTTGTCGGGGCGGCCAACGTTTGCTGCGAACTGGAGTCCCAGAACCTGAGGTGCCTGTCTCAGGAACCAGAGGTCTGCCTTCTGTCCTGCCAGTCTTGTACAGTGGATACGGCTCTGCTGTCCTGCACCTACGCCAATTGCCTGGCCGTCGTATGCAAAACATACGGAGTTGGACTGTGTGTACTTAAGTGTAATCAGTGAGATGATGAGGTCAATTGCCTTATCCTCGGGGATCTCCTTATTTGCTGTAACAACCTGAGACAGCATATCCTTAGTGATCTTGATGTTGTTGCGTCCCTGCTCAAAGGTAATACCGTATACCTGCTTTGTCTCCTGCTCCTCGGGTACATACTCAGGATCAATCTTTACGATGTTGTAGGATCCCTTACGCTTTGTCTTGAGCAATGCCAGTGCCTCGTCAGTATAATCAGGAGCAATAACTCCGTCAGAAACCTCTCTTGCAATAATCTTGGCGCATGTCAGGTCGCATGTGTGAGAAAGAGCAACCCAGTCTCCAAAGGAGCTCATTCTGTCTGTGCCTCTGGCCCTGGCATATGCACATGCAATTGGAGAATCGTCCAGTCCCTCGATATCCTCTACAAAACAGGACTGCTTGAGCTCGGGACTCAGGACCTTGCCAACTGCTGCGGCTGTGGGGCTAACGTGCTTAAAGGAAGCTGCTGCAACCATACCTGTTGCCTCTGCTACCTCCTTAACGAGCTGCCAGCTATTAAATGCATCCAGGAAGTTAATGTATCCTGGTCTACCATTCAAAATCTCAATAGGCAACTCAGAGCCATCTCTCATGTAAATCTTAGCAGGCTTCTGATTGGGGTTACATCCATACTTAAGTTCAAATTCCTTCATGGTATACCTCTATTAATTGTATTTGTTAATCAATCTGTGAGTCTCTGCTCCAGTCTCCAGATCTACATATGTTACGTAGAGGGAGATCTTATTGTCGGAGTTCAGGTTGTTCCAGATCATGTCTGTAAAGCAGTCGATATCGTCGCATGTAGCTACTCTCTCAGGCTCACCTGTGAATGTGGGCAATGGATTGCCATCCTCTCCATATGTATGGATAAAGTGGCCAACTCCTGCCAGGGGTTCGTAGCTGTACAGATATCTGTTGCATGCTGTTCCCTCTGCATCGGCACTCTTTAAGATGCTCATCTCATAATCATAGCCATCAGCAAAGTTCAGGATGGCGCTGATTCTGGGGGTCCAGTTTGGACCATCGGGCTCAAAGCAACGTGTTCTGAGGGCATTTACAAAGGACTCTCCCTTTGCCATATGCTCCACAACTGTGTCTGTCTGATCGCCGTTTGTAACAACAATGGACTTGCCATAGTGTCTTACGGGAGCGTAGATAATGAGGCTGGGATCCTCCACCTTGGATGCGTCATAAGGCTCAGTTCTGATACCGTCCTCTGTCTCTGTAAAGATACGATTGCGGCTGTTGGCGCTGCGGCCCATGATGAAATATGCATATACTGCGAACTTGCCGTTGGGGCTCTTGCCTACGACAATGCCTCTGCCTGGATATGCGCTGTTTGCCAACTTCTCTCCGAGATTGTCTACATTGTAAATACTCATTTTTATTCTCCTGCAATTATGTTGTGTGATACTGTCTCAATGGCCTCTGGCAATATGATCCACTCGGCCTGTTCCATGACCCTGCGCTGCAAAACCTCCGGAGTATCTCCCGGCTCGATATATACGGCCCTCTGTGAGATAATCCTACCTCCGTCCGGAATGCTGTTTACAAAGTGCACTGTTGCTCCCGTAACCTTAACTCCGTAGTCCAACGCTGCCTGATGAACCTTAAGTCCATAGTAGCCCTTGCCACAGAATGATGGAATCAAGGCGGGATGAACATTGATAATCCTCTCAGGGTATCTGTCAGTAAAGTCTCCGCTCAAAATACACATAAAACCTGCCAAAACAATCAGGTCGATGTTATACTCCTCCAGCAGACCCCTTATGGTGGACTCAAATTCGTCCTGCGTCATCTGCTTCTTGTGAACAACTCTGGTATCAATACCTGCCTTAGCTGCTCTCTCCAAGGCGTATGCCTGGGGCTTGTCTGCGATAACTAGCTCCACAGCTGCACTAGAGATCACTCCTGACTGCTGTGCGTCGATAATTGCCTGCAGATTAGTGCCGCCACCAGATACCAGAACAGCCACTCTGGCCTTACGATTTAGCATAGAGTTACTCCGTCCTGGGACTCCTGAATCTCACCCAGAATGTATGCATCCTCTCCTGCGGCCTTGAGAACCTCAACAGCCTTAGCTGCGTCCTCCTTAGCTACGATAATGACCATACCAACGCCCATGTTAAAGGTATTGAACATTTCTCTCTCTGGAATGTTGCCTGTCTTGGCAATCAGGTCAAAGAGGGGCAGAACCTTAACGTCACTGCGGTTAATCTTTGCTCCCAGGCCCTTAGGAATGCTTCTTGGAATATTCTCGTAGAAACCGCCTCCTGTAATGTGAGAAACGCCCTTAACCTGCACCTGCTCAAACAGCTTGAGCATTGGCTTTACGTAAATCTTAGTAGGCTCCAGAAGTGCCTCTCCAAGGCCCTTGCCTCCCAGCTCCTCTACTGGAGCGCGGAGGTCGATATTCTCAACGTCGAATACCTTGCGAACCAGGGAGAATCCGTTGGAGTGAACGCCAGATGAGGGCAATGCGATAATCACATCTCCGGGAATCATGGTCTCGTTCTTGATCATCTTGTCCTTGTCCACAACACCTACGGTAAATCCTGCCAGGTCATACTCGTCGATGGGATAGAATCCAGGCATCTCAGCTGTCTCGCCACCGATAAGTGCACATCCGGACTGAACGCATCCCTCTGCAACACCCTTAACGATGTCTGCAATCTTCTCAGGATAGTTCTTGCCACATGCAATGTAATCCAGGAACAGCAGGGGCTTGGCTCCACAGCACAGAACGTCATTGACGCACATGGCAACACAGTCGATACCAACAGTGTCATGCTTGTCCATGAGGAATGCCAGCTTAAGCTTTGTTCCTACTCCATCTGTTCCACTGACAAGTACAGGTCTGGTGAGTCCTGTCATGTCCAACTCCAGTGCTCCGCCAAATCCTCCGATAACATCTCCAGAGATAGTGCGGGCAATATGCTTCTTCATTAATTCGACGGCCTTGTATCCAGCTGTAATATCAACTCCGGCAGCCTTGTAGCTCTCGCTGAAACTATTTTCCATTAGTTGTTCTCCTTTTCGGACAATTTCTTTTCGTACTTGTTCTCATATTTGATCTTGTTTCTGTCTGCAGGAATCTCTGCGGGGTACTGTTTTGTGAAACAGCCCATGCAGTAGTTGCACTCCTTGTCAGTATTAGCCAGCTTGCCAACATCCTCAAGATCCAGGAATCCCAGTGAGTCTACGCCCACCACCTGTGCCATCTCCTCCATGGAGCATCTGTTTGCAATCAGGCATTCCTCGTTGTCGATATCTGTTCCGTAGTAGCAGCAACCGATGAATGGAGGTGCTGAAACTCTCATGTGAACCTCTGTGGCTCCTGCATCCCTCAGCAACTTAACAAGAACTGCGGATGTTGTGCCACGAACAATGGAGTCATCTACCAAAACAACTCTCTTGCCATTTACTACGTGGCTGACAGCGTTGAGCTTTAACTTAACCTTGTCCTGGCGTGTCTTCTGCTCGGGGGCAATAAATGTTCTGCCGATGTACTTGTTCTTGATAAGGCCAATGGCATAAGGTATACCGCTCTGTCTTGCGTATCCAATGGCGGCGTCGATACCGGAATCCGGAACTCCGATAACAACATCTGCCTCCACATTGTCCTTAAGTGCCAGGAAGGCGCCTGCTCTTACTCTGGCCTCGTGCACAGAACAACCATCTACTACAGAGTCAGGTCTGGCGAAATAGATGTACTCGAATACACACAGTGATGAAGGTCTCTTGCCACAGTGCTCGCGAATGCTCTTGATGCCATCCTTGGAGAAAACAACAATCTCGCCAGGCTCAATATCGCGAATAAACTTGGCTCCTACTGCATCCAGAGCACAAGTCTCAGATGCTACTATGTATTCGCCTGTCGGTGTCTGACCATAGCAGAGAGGACGAATACCATTCTCGTCTCTGAGAGCAATCAACTTAGTAGGTGACATCACTATTGTGGAGTATGCACCCTTGATCCTGTACATGGCCTTGCATACAGCCTCCTCAATAGATGCGGATGTCAATCTCTCCATAGCAACGATGCAGGACATAACCTCAGTGTCACTGGATGTGTGGAAGATCGCTCCTTTTGCCTCCAGCTCCTCTCTTAGCTCCTCTGTGTTGACAACGTTGCCGTTATATGCCATTGCCAGACTACCCTTGCTGTGTCTGACAACAATAGGCTGGCAGTTTGCTCTGTTGTTGGTCACGGATGTGCCGTAACGAACATGTCCAACGCCCATGTTTCCCTGGCCAAGTTTGGCCATAACGCTGGGAACAAAAACCTCATTGAGCAGTCCCAAGTCCTTGTAGTCGCGGAAGACGCCATCATCTGCAACTACCATGCCGCATCCCTCCTGGCCTCTATGCTGCAATGCGTGCAGTCCATAGAACATTGGGCCAGTTACGTCTGTCTTACCTGTGGCGAAAATACCAAATACTCCACATTCTTCGTGCAATCCTGACATATTACTTATCTCCAAAATTTATCATTTTTCTGGCAGGCACCTCGATGCCTCCAATATTTTGTTTATCCTTGTCCAGCTTCAATTTTTGAATATTTCCCTCTGAAAATTCAAAAATGAATCAAAAAAGGCTGCAAAAAATGCAGCCTGCCATTATTTATTGTACTTCTCAAAGACCTGGCGGTCTGACTCCAGGGCCTTGGCGGCCTCAGCGCGTCTCAACTCGTCAAGCTTACATGCCAGCTGAGAATCCTCAACTGCCAAAATCTGTGCTGCCAACAATGCGGCGTTCTTGCCACCGTCAATG
>JAZNEA010000072.1:0-2953 GCA_045588325.1 Clostridia bacterium | reverse complement strand
CTTTTTTACAACAAGCTTACAGGCATTGACTTTAAATTCTTTAGTGTATCTAGTTTTCATATATTGCCCCCTACAGTAAAGTACCATTCACTTAACGAAGCCCTACTTCGCATTGACCATTGGAACATAGCGACCAGAACTTTTCACCCTTCACTTTTAATTCTTAACTATCCAACTTTATTCACTCTTATCTCTTAACTCTTAACTGAACTTCTAAATCATATCCGCATATACGCCAGGCTCAGAATCAGGAATAACGGTGGCGCCTACACATTTTGAGTAGAAGCCTGTAACCTCTGTGGAGCCGATTATGCCATATCCGTACCCGTCGTTGCGCATTTGCTGCAGGGTGGCGTTTAGTAACGCGCGCCCCAGGCCTTTGCCTCTCAGTTCGGGAGCAACTCCGGTGGGGCCAAAGAATCCTTTGGAGGTGGCGTCATAACAGGCAAACCCAACTACGGCACGGTCCTTAACGGCCACAAAGCATTTGCTAGGTGATGAGGACAATGCCACGGTGCACTCAGAGACCCAGTGCTCAGAAAAATGGTTGCGTACAAAGTCCAAAACATTCAACATATCTGGGGCCAACACCCTCCTGATGCTAAATCCTTGCTGCGCCAAGTCGCCCAAAAGCTCAGTCTCATCGGGCAAATCATAAAGTTTAACCAACATATCCGGCATTTTGTTAACCTCCGATAATTTTTGATAATAGAGTATCATGTTTATCTTCTGAAAAAAAGAGAAAACCCTCGATTCAATTTGCATAAGGCTATCTCATGAGCTAAAATACTTAAAATTACCCTTACTATAGGAGAATTCATCATGATTATTTTGTTAAAACAGAACGCAAACCCTCAGCAGGAGCAGAACCTAGAGAATTGGCTGTCATCCCAGGGTATTGTTATTCATAAGAGTGTAGGTGCCAACAACACAGTATTGGGACTGGTAGGAGATACCACAGCCATCGACATCGACCTGTTGCTGGCCCTGGATTGCGTAGAGAATGTTAAGCGAATTCAGGAGCCGTACAAGAAGGCTAACCGCAAGTTCCATCCAGAGGATACTGTTATCGAGGTACCCACCAAGAATGGCGACCCTGTTGTGATTGGCGGAGGAACATTCCATATAATTGCAGGCCCTTGCTCTGTTGAGAGTGAGGAGCAGATTTGCGAGGTGGCCATGGCAGTCAAAAAGAGCGGTGCCACTTTGTTGAGAGGCGGAGCATTTAAGCCCAGAACATCCCCCTACGCATTCCAGGGAATGAAGGGAGAGGGCATTCGCCTACTGTCTCTGGCAAAGGAGATGACAGGGCTTCCCATCGTAACAGAGGTTATGGATCCATCTCAGCTGGAACTCTTTGACGATATGGATATCATCCAGATCGGCGCCAGAAACATGCAGAATTTTGAGTTGCTCAAGGAGGTTGGCAGACAGGACAAGCCCGTTCTCCTCAAGAGGGGTTTGGCAAATACACTGCAGGAACTGCTCATGAGCGCTGAGTACATCATGGCCGGAGGCAATGAGAAGGTTATTCTCTGTGAGAGAGGCATTCGTACCTTTGAGACAGCTACCAGAAACACATTGGATTTGTCGGCAATTCCGTTGCTCCACAAGATTACACACCTGCCTGTTGTGGTTGATCCCAGCCACGCCAGCGGCATTTCCAGCCTGGTACACCCCATGTCCATGGCAGCGGTTGCTTGTGGCGCAGATGGTTTGGAGATCGAGGTTCACAACAATCCAGCCAAGGCGCTTTGCGATGGCCCACAGGCACTGACACCCGAGGCCTTCGACAAGTTAGTGACAGCGCTTAATTCAATTTTGCCCTACAGATACACAGGAGAGTAAGGGTTTATGCAGGTAGGAATAGTCGGGTTAGGAATAATTGGCGGTTCCATGGCAGGGGCTATCAAAAAGAACACCAGCCACACAGTATATGCCAGGGACATCAATCCGGAGGCGCTGGAGAGGGATATTCTCCTGGGCTATGTGGATGGCGCCCTTACAGACGAACTCCTGCCACAGTGTGACGTTTTGATTCTGGCCTTATACCCTGCTATTTGCCTTAAGGTGCTGGAGGAATTGGCGCCCGCTATTTCACCCAAAACTGTGGTCATCGATTGCAGTGGCATTAAGAGAGAGATTTGCCGTAGGGGCAGAGAATTGTCAGATTGT
Organism: Clostridia bacterium; assembly: GCA_045588325.1. Taxonomy (GTDB): domain Bacteria; phylum Bacillota; class Clostridia; order RGIG7378; family RGIG7378; genus RGIG7378. The sequence continues at coordinate 778 of JAZNEA010000072.1, read as the reverse complement.
TATGGATGGACCTTTATCGGAGGCCACCCCATGGCAGGCAGGGAGGTCTGGGGTTACACTGCCGCGACAGCCAACTTATTCAGCGGGGCGTCCATGATTCTTACACCAGACGGGGACATAGATATAGAGATATTGTCCAGCATCAAGAGGTTCTTCCTGGAGGCTGGATTTGGGGTGGTAACTATACGCACGCCAGAGGATCACGACAGGATTATCGCGTATACATCCCAGTTGGCTCACGTGCTCTCGTCGGCCTACGTTATGAGTCCGACAGCCGTGGAACACAGGGGCCTTTCGGCTGGGTCCTTTAGGGATATGACCAGGGTTGCTGTCATAAATGGACAGATGTGGAGCGACATTTTTATTGATAACAGTGATTACCTTATTCCGGAGGTAGACCGCCTCATCCGGGATTTGACGGAGTACCGACAGGCTATTGTTGATCAGGATAAGGACAAGCTGATAGAGCTTATGGACCGCAGCACCCAGGTTAAGAGGGAGATTAGTAAGTTAAGAGTTAGAAACTAAGAGCTGGTAGTTTAGTTAAGAGCTAAGAGTGAAGAGTGAATAAAGTGGGTAAGTGAAAAGTGATAAGTTAAGAGTGAAAAGTGAAAAGTTCTGGTCGCTATGTTCCTAAGGTCAAGGCGAAGCGAGCGGTGAAGTGAAAAGTTAAAAGTTAAGAGTGAAGAGTGAATAAAGTGGGTAAGTGAAAAGTGATAAGTTAAGAGTGAAAAGTGAAAAGTTCTGGTCGCTATGTTCCTAAGGTCAAGGCGAAGCG
>JAZNEA010000071.1:0-7966 GCA_045588325.1 Clostridia bacterium | reverse complement strand
ATCTACAAGTCTGGTACTCGCAGGGATGACCTGCTGCTCTCTCAGGCCGAAAAGGATGCTGCCGATAAGATTAGACGCGCATTCTCATCCATGGGTATTGCAGAGTGCACAGAGATGGTTATTAACCAGATGCTCAGAACGCCAAACAACAGCAGCTTTTTGATGACAGTGAAGGTGTAAAAGTTCAACGGATTGTGTAGAAATACGCAGTCCGTTTTTGTTTTGTAGGAGTCATAACTTGACTTTTGTTCATAAAAGTCATATTGTTAACATATTAGAAACAATATAATTTAATGCTTTTGCATATGGTCCGCCTTTAGAGGAAAGGAGATTCGCTATGAACAGTCGTTTATTTTCTAAGGTCCTTTCAGTTATTTTAGTTGTTTCGTTATTTGTGACATCTTCGTCACTTCAAAGCTTTGCCCAAAACAATATCGAGCCGGATATTCCAGCCCTAGGGGTTCAGGATATTACCCCTGTCGGCCCAATCGCTAGTGGTAGCATATATTCGCCAACATTTGTTAATCAATATTCTTGGGGTGAATCCTTAGAGGATGTGTATGTCTTGGGAGAAATTCAAGATTTTAGAACCGAGTCCAGTAAGACATACAAGCTGTCTAATGGCGTTAACATGGTTTTGAGTTATGGAGATGCTATACACAAGAAAGAGAATGGACAGTGGAAGGACATAACCACTAACCTTTCTTTGCAAAATGGCAAGTATGTTAGTGCTTCGGATGTAGAAATCTCCATTCCACAAGATATTGCAACAGGTACTACAACACTTACACACAACGGGTATTCTCTTAGTCTGGCCTTTTTAGGCCAGATTTCTGTTTCTTCTGGAAAAGAAACTAGAGCTTTAGCAACAAAACAAAAAGAAGTTTCATTATCTTCTAAAGAGAAGATAACTTTGGAAGCACTTAGTAGTTCCAAGGTAAAAATAGATGAAAAAACGTTTGCTTCTGTTAAGGGGCTAAAGGTTACAGAGGTCCAGGAACATTTTTTAGATAATATGTATGAGACAGCAACTTACAAGGGTGTGTTTAATGGAGTTGACTTGGAGTATGTTGTTACTCATAAGGGTATTAAGGAGTCTATTGTTATTGAGAGCCTATCTGTAGCTACAAGCAAATATGCATATAGTATTGAAACAGATGGAGTTGTATTAAGACTCCAGCTGGATAACACAATCATTGCATATAGCAATGAGGATGGTACAGAAGTGTTTCGCTTGTCTGCACCATATTTAGAGGATAGTAATGGAGATATCTCTACAGACATTGTTGTAACACTTACAGAGACAACAGATAACACATATATTCTGCAATATAATTTACCTCATGATTGGCTAAGGACAGCAGCATTCCCAGTAGTATTGGATCCGACTGTTTCTGCAGTATCTACAAACACTACAATTGAGGATATTGGCATTGCAGAGCTAAATACATATACAGATGCCTTTACATACACAAATATGTATTTGAGAGCAGGTAAGGATAGCGTATATGGTACAGTTCGTTCTTTTGTTAAGTTTAATGCACTGCCATATCTTACTTCTGCAGATGTCGTTGTAGATGCAAAATTAAAGCTATACAATCCATTATCTGATGCCACTTCTATGGTAATAGATGTGCATAAAGTAACGGAAAATTGGACATCGAGCACAAATGGTGTCAGCATGAATTGGTCAACTCAGCCGGATTTTTCAAGCATTGTTCAGGATTATCAGGTGGTAACAGGAATTGGCTATTATGAGTGGGATATCACAGATATTGCCAGGGACTGGTTTGCTACAGGTAATAACACAGGCATTGCAATTACCGCACATGATGAATCAACAGTAACAACACAGAAGAAATTCTATTCATCAGATATAGACAATCATATGCAATATCCTCTTTTAACCCTGTTTTACATAAATAATACAGGTTTAGAGAGCTATTGGGATTATACTGAGTTAGCAGCTGAAAGAGCAGGTACAGGATATATTAATCACTTCTCAGGTAACCTTGTTTGGGTACATCAGGACTTGGGATATGATGGTAACAGAGCTCCGGTATCTGTTTATCATGTATATAATGCAAATGACTCCTTGGACAATAGGTTTGGATTAGGTTATGGCTGGAGAACTAACTATAATCAGCTGGTTTATCAACTAGAGGATTATGATATCTATGTATGGGAAGATGAGGATGGCACACGCCATTATTTTGAGGACCCAGACGAAGCAAATGTATATACAGATACAGACGGTTTAGGTCTAACTCTTGCTAAAATTGTATCTGGGACATCATATACATACACAATAACAGATTCTAATGGTAACGTAAGTAAGTTTGATAAATTAGGTAGATTAGTCCAGATTTCAGATAATCAGACAATCAAGTCCTATATATATGTTAATTACAAATCATCTGTAGCGACCTCCGCAGACAGATTTAAGATTAGTAGCATAGAAGATGGTGTAGCTAGAGAGTACATGTTCTCGTATAGTTCAGGACTTTTGTCATACATTAAGTTCTATGGAATTACAGGCGGAGAACTAAATAGAGTTAGCTATTATTATGATGACGGAGAGTTATCAGATATCACATATAGTAATGGTGCTGGCGCAACATATTTTGGTTATGGAGCAAACCATTTGCTTAGAAGAGTAATGGAGAATTGTGAGTATAGATTAAATTTTACTTACAATACAACTGTTGCTGGTTTGCCTAATAGAATTACAAAGGTTCAAGAGGCAGATAATACAGATCTCGATTCTGAAACAACAGAGGATGGAGGCTATATTACATTTAAGTATGGCCATAACGAAACTAAGTTTACAGATAGGGCTGGTAGGACATTAATCAGTCAGTTTAACTATTGGGGCAATACTATTTGTACTCAGGACAGCGAGGGAAATGCCACATACTATGGCTATTCCAATAACACCGCCAATAGTGCTGAAATAATGAACCAGCTGAGACTGTCATCTAATTTGCAAAATACTGTAGGCAATAAGATTTCTCAGCCTAATGTATTAAACTATAGCAAATTCTGGACAGAAATAGATGGATATACTGGTGGTACTAGAGAAAACGGTACTGTTACTCATACAGGAACAGTATCTATTAAGTTAACTAGAACAAGCAGTAATAGTTTGCCTAATGCAATGAGTGGTAAGAATACATTGAAATTAGAAGCGGGAGAAAGTGCAACTTTCTCGGCATATGTAAATGCAGAAAGTATAACTACAAGTGGCTTCTATTTAGTTCTTGGTACAAGCATAACCACAGGAGCAAAGAGTGAAAAGATAAGAAAAACAGAAGGCCAGTGGGAGCGATTTGAAGTTACATATACAAACACAGAAAATAGCACAGTTACAGTAACACCTTATTTGTTACTACAAGGCAAAGGAACAGTATATGTTGACTCTTTGCAGCTAGAAAAGACAACATCAGCATCTAGATACAACTATGTATATAATGGTGATTTTAGCGATGGGCATAATGGTTGGGATAGAAGCAGTGGTATTTACAGAAGAAATATTACAACTAACATTTCTGGATCAACAAGTCCTGCTAAGGTTTTGGATGTGTATTGTTATAAGGCAGTTGGAAATCCCAATGCCGAGGTATATGCAACTCAGACAATCTCTATTTCTGGATTAGCAGGAGATAGCTTCGTTCTGTCTGGATGGGCTAGAGGTGACTCTGCACCACTTACAGAGGAAACCAATAGAACATTTGAGATAAGGGCTACAGTTAACTACACAGACGGCTCAGAGGAAACAACTTCTCTTAGCTTTAATCCAGATATGGACATGACAGATATATGGCAATATGTATCTGGTGGTGTGTATGCAACTAAGGATTATTCATCTATAGATATTGCTATTCGTTATGACTATAACGTAAACGAAGCATATTTTGATGGAATCCAACTCTTTAAAGAGGGCTTTGGAGCTGTATATGGTTACGGTGAAACTGGCTTGTCAGATGACGACTTAGATATGACAAGTATGACTGACGCTAATGGCAATAGAATGGAGATTGAGTATGAGAATAATTTGCCCGTTAGTGCAAAAGACACCCAGGGTAATCAGACAAGTTATGTGTACGATACATATGGCAACTTGACAAAAGAAACCGATTCCGATGGTGTTATTTACGAGTATGATTATAACAGCTATGGTCAGGTGACTCAGACTTCAATTACTAACCCTGCAGATGGCACAGTTTTAACCAGCAGCACAACATATACAACCAATGGAAACTACATAACATCTGAGACGGATACAGAGGGAAATACAACAACTTATGATTATGACCAAAATACAGGCCTTCTAAAATCAATTCAATATCCAGAGGATACCAGGGATACAAGGACAGAGTATGTTTATGATAGCCAGTATAACCTTATTTCTACACGTAAGGGTAATGGAGATGGCACATATGTTACAGTAGATGCTACATATACAAGTGGCACTCAAACTGGAATAACACACTCCAATACAGCAACTAAGTCAACTACATATACTCTGCAGTACTATAACTTTGATATTGTTAAGGCGATAAAGGTCGGAACCAGAACTCTGGCAAGCTATACATATACAAATCTGTACGATAGGAACTTAGCCAGCCTAACATATGGTAATGGTGCAACAGAAGAATATGTTTATGACTCTCAGGGCAGAGTTATTGAGGTGGAAAGCACAAGTGGAACATCTACAAAGACTCTTACATATACCTATGACTCCTTTGGCAATATAGTTAAGGAAGTAGATACAGAGGCAGGAGTAGAGAGAAGATATAAGTATTCTGAATCTGGTAGCATTATTCGTTATACAGAGAAAACTATCCAAGGCAATAACACAAAGTACGATGTTTACTATGTGTATAACAACCTTGGTCAGTTAACTAAAGAAATCCACACAGTAGGAGGAAATACCTATACCTACACATATACTTATGACTCAAATGGTCAAAAGACAGGTAGCAGCGTAGTAAAATCTAATTCTACACAACCTACAGTAACAGAGGAAATAGTATATGATGAGCTTGGTAGGCTCGAGGATATTCATGTTGTAGAAAATGGTGATTCTCCTGATACCGTTCACTATTCTGTTGGATATTATGAGGATAGCAATAGGGTGCAGAATTGGAGAATAGATGGTGGATTTATTAATCACAGCTATATTTATTCTTATGACGATAATGGAAATATCACAGAGATTGCATTCACCTCTCTTTATGGAAATGGTGACATATCCTACAGTTATGATGCATTAGGCCAGCTTATTAGAGTAAATGACCAGACACTTGGAACATCCGGTGAGACTTGGACCTATGCTTATGATCTTGGTGGTAATATTACCTCCAAGAGTAGATATGCCTACACAACAGGAACTCTCGGAACAGTATTAGAGACAATTACATACACCTATGGTGATGCCTCTTGGGGCGATCTGCTTACATCCTACAATGGACAAGCAATTACTTATGATCAGATAGGTAATCCATTAAGTGATGGCACTTGGACCTATACATGGGAATATGGTAGACAACTAGCTACACAGAGTAGTGGCAATACTACCTGGACATATGATTACGATGCCAGTGGCCAGAGAATCACAAGGACCGACGGCAATACCACCTACGAGTATGGATATTATGGTTCAACCTTGGTTTATGAGAAGATAACTCAAGGTGATACAACTGTTGCAGAGATGTATATCACATATGGAGAGGCAGGTCCTCTGTATATTGAATACAATGGCATAGTATATTACTATATACTCAACGGACAAGGAGCTGTAGTTGGACTTAGGGAGTGGGATGTGCCACCTGCAGTTCTATATACCTACAATGCATGGGGCGAGCTTGAGAGTATTACTGGCAATCTTGCAAGTACTCTTGGTGTACACAACCCACTAAGATACCGTGGATATGTATATGACACAGAGACAGAGCAGTACTACCTTAATAGCCGCTACTATAACCCAGAGTGGGGCAGGTTTGTTAATGCAGATGATGTCTCATTCCTTGGGGCTAGTGGAACGCTGCTGAGTTATAACCTGTTTTCCTATTGCGAGAATAATCCTGTAAATTATAGCGACGAAAGCGGAAATCTGTTAAGTGCCGTATTGGGAGGAATTTTTGGCGGTGTTCTTGGAGCAGTAATGTACTGGATAGAATACAAGCTAGGAATGCGAGTTTGGAATTATTGGGTGCTTGCGGCACAAGTTGCTTTAAATGCTTCATTAGGAGCCATAGGAGCACATTTTAGATATTGGGCTAAGTTTGCTAATTTGGCTAAATTAGCATCTAGGTTACATATTTCTCAACCACTCTTAAAAACTGTTATCTCGTTAGGATCAAGAGGAATAACATTTGCAATTAATGCTATTGTTAAATCATTTACACGATTACCTGGAGAAAGTTGGATCGCAGTTATTAAAAGATATTTTGGATGGTGATAAGAATGAAAAAATTAATAATAGGCTTTATAGTTGCTTTGGTTCTCTGGGTATGCGCTTTTGTTTTAACGGAGTTTATTACAAAAGCGATTGACACTCCATTGCCCAAGGGAGTCACATTATTATTTGGAATTGGATTTTTGACGCTTTCTGCCTGTGGAATTATAATATTTTCAACAGGATTAGTTAAGGAAACTTTGCCGGAGTTTATCCTAGTTAATTGGTTTGAATTTGTTGCGATATTGGTTTTGTTTATTGTAGTAGCTTGGTTACTACTGAAGTGATTGATTTATAGAACCTTGGACTACGTCGAAATCTCAACCCCTCTTAGGAGGAGAAACCTATACATACACATATTCTTATGACGATAACCCAGGGAGATACAACTGTTGCAGAGATGTATATTACATATGGAGAGGCGGGGCCTCTGTATATTGAATACAATGGCACAATATACTACTATATTCTCAATGGCCAAGGTGATGTAGTTGGTCTGGCTGAGTGGGATGTACCACCTGCAGTTCTATATACCTACAATGCGTGGGGAGAGATAGAGAGTGTTTCTGGCACAAAAGCTAGCACCCTTGGTATGCATAACCCGCTGAGGTATAGGGGATACGTCTACGACACAGAGACAGAACTGTATTATCTAAATAGCAGATACTACAACCCAGAGTGGGGTAGGTTTATAAATAGTGATGTTTATATTTCAACAGGTCAGGGTGCGTTGGGATATAACATGTTTGCATATTGTAATAACAGCCCAGTAAATGCATGTGATCCCAGTGGCGAGGATGCAATATGGATACAGCATTTTACGATGGTACCTGGAGCAGGGCATACTGGATTACTGTTAGAAGATGGTAATGGTAGCTGGTGGTATTTCTTTTGGGGAAGAGGCGAGAACCCTTGGACGGGAAAGTTCATAGTTAACGTTGAAGTGAAAAAGAAAGAAAACTTTGGATATTACCTATCCCGTTATGGAATCAGGTCTGCAATGGACAGATTTGGATTGAGTGATTATGGAGGATATATTTACCTATTTGGAGATTTTGATAAAAGTGTAGACCACGTGAAATATCTAAATAATAAAAGATTTGGCCTATACGACTTGCTTGCTAATAACTGTTTACAGAAATCTATTGATGTCTTGATGAAAGGAACCTTTGATGAAAAGAATATAATATTAAAAGCACAGTTATTGTCGACAAGAAAAACAATTATACCCAATATGGCTTACAGTGCGTTTAAGAATATATACAATTCCCTAACTAAGAAAAGGTTCGCGCCAAATATAAAACCGGTAATTCCAAACAAAATAAACAGGGCATGTTATGCATAAGGAGGGAATATTTGTGGCCGCTAAAAAAAGATTATCTAAGAGGAGCAAAGGAATCATAATACTAGCAACTGTAGGATTTGCACTCATATGGTCTTTGCTCAATGCAAAAATATATCCATTTACGAAAATAGAGGTTTCAGGCAACTATGTAGATAACAGCT
>JAZNEA010000070.1:0-25586 GCA_045588325.1 Clostridia bacterium | reverse complement strand
AATTACTTCAAAAGGTACAGTCTTTCGACTGTGATTGACTTTATTAGAGTCCCAATCACTTTCAGTTTAATAAAAGTTCTTGTTTTGCACTGTTTATTTTTCAAGTTTCAACCGCTGCGCTCTCGCCCGTGTTGCCGGTCAAGCGCGACAGCTTGCTTATATTACCATCCGTAACCCCCTCTGTCAACACCTTTTTAAAAAAATTTTTTAACAAAAAATAATGGCCGAAACGCTTTGTTTTCAAGGCTTTTCGGCCATCTAAGGCAATTGTGTTGTGGGCTATATTTCAAACACTACATCTATTCGCCAGCAGGCTCCTGGGCCTCCTGTGCAGGGGAATCCTGTGCAGGATTTTCCTGGGTAGTCTCCTCTTCTTCTGGCTCCTTATCTGCTCTGGCTACACCAACGATATTGGTTTCCTCACCAACTCTCATTACTGATACTCCCAAAGCAGCCCTCTTATATACATTAATATCAGATGCTGCCATGCGGATAATTGTGCCGTCGTCACAGATGAGCATTACGTCGTCATCCTCACCAACTAAAACAGCTCCTGCCAACAGTCCTGTCTTATCTCTGAGATCTCCTGTTGTAACACCCTTTCCGCCGCGGGACTGAACTCTGTACTCCGATACCGGCACTCTCTTTCCAAATCCCTTCTCGGTTACGACAAGCATCTTCTGGTCGTCAGAAACAACAACATTCATGGAGATTACGCTGTCGCCCTCCTCCAGCAGGATGCCTCTTACGCCCTGTGATACTCGGCCGATGGGTCTGACGTCTCCATTGTCGAACCTGATACACTGCCCATTCTTGGTGGTTATGATGATATCGCACTCACCACCATTAACAGCAACGCCAACCAGTGAGTCCTCGTCCCTGAGAGCAATTGCCAACAACCCGCTCTTGCGAATATTGGAGTACTCAGACATTGGAGTCTTTTTAATAATACCCTTGCTGGTTACCAAGGTTAGGAACATGTCGTCGCTGAATTCTTCTGGTAGGTTGAGTACTGCGGTGACGGTCTCTCCTCCCTCCAGCTGCAACAGGTTGACAATAGCCATACCCTTAGCCTGTCTGCTGCCCTCTGGGATCTGGTAAGCCTTAAGCTTAAATACGCGACCTCTGGTAGTAAAGAACAACAACATGTCATGGCTGGAACATACCATAATATCCTTGACGAAATCGTTCTCCTTAGTTGTCATACCTGCAATACCCTTGCCTCCACGGCGCTGGGCTCTGTATGTATCAGCAGGAAGTCTCTTAACATATCCTGCATTGGACATGGTTACAACTACAGTCTCCTCATTGATAAGGTCGTCGATGTCGATCTCTCCCTCATAAGGCACAATCTTTGTGCGACGTGGGTCTCCGAACTTCTTACGGATAACCTCCAGTTCGTCCATGATTATCTGCTCAACCTTAGTGATGTCGGCCAAAATGCCTCTGAGTCTTGCAATTGTTTCCTGGAGCTCTGCATACTCGTGGCGAATTGCATCCACCTCCAGATTTGTCAAACGACCCAAGGTCATGTCCACGATGTGCTGGGCCTGTACATCAGAGAATCCGAATCTCTCGATCAAGTTTGCCTTGGCCTCGGGAACGTTCTTAGATGAACGAATGATCCTGATAACCTCGTCAAGGTTGTCCACGGCCAACATGTAACCCTCCAAGATATGGGCTCTGGCCAATGCCTTGTCCAACTCGTACTGTGTCCTACGACGGATAACCTCTCTCTGGTGGTCCAGATAGTACTCCAACAACTGCTTAAGGTTAAGGACCTTGGGCTCCAGCTTGCCTCCCTCTGCGGGCACGATGGCCAGCATGTTGGCGCTAAATGACACCTGCAGGTCTGTATGCTTATACAGCTGGTTCAGGATAACCTGAGGATTGGCGTCTCTGCGGAGCTCGATATTGATGCGAACCTCGTGCTCTCTGTCGGACTCGTCCAAAATGTTGGTGATACCCTCTATGCTCTTATCCTTTACCAGCTCTGCAATGCGGGAAATAAGGCGAGCCTTGTTGACGCCGTAGGGCAACTCGCTAACCATAATGGAGGACTTGCCATTGGCATGCTGCTCAATCTCACACTCTGAACGGACGATCATCTTGCCGTGGCCTGTGCGATATGCCTCGCGGATGCCCATCTTTCCCAAGATGTTTGCTCCTGTGGGGAAGTCAGGACCCTTAATAACTGTCATAAGCTCGTCGGTAGTGCAGTCGGGATTCTCCAGCAGCATGCGAATACCGTCGATAACCTCTCCTAAGTTGTGGGTAGGAATGTTGGATGCCATACCTACTGCAATACCGTTGGTACCATTGACCAACAGGTTGGGGAATCTGGCAGGGAAAACAGAAGGCTCCATCTCGTGCTCATCATAGTTAGGACGGAAGTCAACAGTATCCTTCTTAATGTCTCCCATAAGCTCCAGGGAGATCCTGGCAAGTCTGGCCTCTGTGTAACGGGCAGCGGCTGGCGGGTCGCCATCTCTGGAACCAAAGTTACCCTGTCCATCTACCAGGGGATATCTCATGGAGAAATCCTGACCCATACGAACCAAGCTGTCGTAAATCGCAGCGTCGCCGTGGGGGTGATATTTACCTTGTACGTTACCTACTGTGGCCATACACTTACGGTAAGCCTTGTCTGGGGTGAATCCCATATCCAGCATGGAGTACAGAATACGTCTGTGAACAGGCTTCATGCCGTCTCTGACGTCAGGCAAAGCTCTATCGATGATAACGCTCATGGCGTACTCGATAAAGGACTTCTTCATCTCTGTCTCAATCTCTATGGGTATAATGTTGCCAACCTTCTCAATATATTCCATACAAATCCTCTCTAAAATCCTAGTTGGTACATATCGTCCTAAAAAAGCGCAGACCGTCGCAACAGCCTGCGCAAGTGTATAAATTATACCACTAAACAATATGTTTTTCAAGAATTCGGGCTCTACGGCCAAATTTAGCCGTCTTAGGCCATGTTTGGCGAAACTCCCCCGGAAATTCGCCGTCGTTTTCTGACGAAAAGGGGGTTCTATGGCCGTTTTTGCGCCTCTGCGACTACTGAGCCTTTACAATTTTGACAATCTTACTGGTTCCCAGGCGATCTGCTCCCAGATCCAGGAACATTTGGCCATCCTCCAGAGATGCAATTCCGCCAGAAGCCTTTATCTTTACGTTGGGTCCCACTTGCTTTGCAAACAGCTCGATATCGTGGGCCGTTGCTCCTCCGGTGGAGAATCCGGTGGACGTCTTGATATAGTCAGCACCAGCCTCTGTTACGATCTCGCACATGCGGATTTTCTCTTCGTCGCTCAAAAGGCATGTCTCTATAATGACCTTCAGCACCCGGTCTCCGCAGATTTGCTTCAATGACGCAATCTCTCTGAGCACGTCATTCCACAATCCCTCTTTGACCCATCCCAGATTAATTACCATGTCGATCTCGTCTGCGCCATTTTGCAGGGCCTCGGATGTCTCAAAACACTTGATGGCCGTGGAGTTGTAGCCGTTGGGGAATCCGATTACGGTACATATTCTGACGCGACCCTGAGCATAGTCTGCGGCCTGTCTCACAAATGATGGCGGGATACAAACCGAGGCCGTCTCATACTTGATGCCATCGTCAACAATGGCCTTGATCTGCTCCCATGTGGCTGTCTGTGCCAACAAAGTATGATCCACGTGATGTAGCATTTCCTTAATGTTCATTTGTCACACCTCTCTGAACTGGTATCTGTATAGTCCGGCATAAATGCCGTCCTGTGCCATTAACTCGTCGTGGTTGCCTCTCTCGGCAACGCCTCTCTCATCGATTACGATGATCTCGTCTGCCTTTTTGACGGTAGACAATCTGTGGGCCACGATTATCTCAGTCCTGCCACGACCCAACTCCTCCAAAGATGCCTGAATCTGCATTTCGGTGGCGTTATCAAGAGCGGAGGTGGCCTCGTCCAAAATCAGGATGGGTGGGTTCTTGAGGAAGGCTCGAGCGATGGAAATCCTCTGCTTTTGGCCTCCACTAAGCTTAACGCCCCTCTCGCCGACGTTGGTGTCGTAACCCTCGGGCAGCGTCATGATATAGTCGTGGATATTGGCCCTCTTTGCGGCCTCCTCGATCTCCTGCTGAGATGCATTAAAATCTCCGTAGGCAATGTTCTCGCGTATTGTTCCATTAAACAGGAACACGTCCTGGGCAACAATTCCTATATTGGCTCTAAGAGAATCTCTGGTCATGGCCTTAATGTCCATGTCATCGATAAGAATACGGCCGGAGCTAATCTCATAGAACCTGGGGATCAGGTGGCAAAGAGTGGTCTTGCCTCCTCCTGAGGGACCTACCAAGGCAACTGTCTTGCCTGCGGGGATCACGATGTTCAGGTTGTGGATGAGCAACTTGTCGTCGCCAATGGTCTGCTGGTCTCTGTAGTCAAAGCATACGTCCTCAAAGGTTATTGTGCCCTGTACCTTGCCAACGTCAACCGCTCCGGGCTCGTCCTTTTCTTCGGGCTCGTCCATGAGGTTCAGGAAGCGCTCAAATCCTGTGGCTCCCTCCTGCACCTGCTCGAACAGACCAACCAACATATTAATGGGTCTCAGGAAACTGTGGATGTAGAGGAGGAACGCAGTAAATGCACCGATGGTGATGGCGCCTCTGTACAGGAAGATACCGCCTCCTACAATTGCCATGAGGTACAAAAGGTCCATGAGGAATGTCATTCCGGAATGGAACTGACCCATTGACTTGTATCTGAAAGAGGACGCGTCTACGAATTGGCCGTTGATGTTATCGAACTTATCCAGCTCGTGATCCCTGGTCGTATATGCTCTGGATACGCGAATGCCACTGACGGAATTCTGTATATCTGCATTCATTTCGCCGGTTTTCTTGCGGCAGCTGGAGAACGCCTCATGCATGCGCTTACGCATAATCAGGGCGAAAATGACGATTATCGGCACAAAGGCAAATATAATCAAGGTGAGCTGCCAGCACTTTTGTACCAGGATGACAAAGGAGCCAATCATCATGATACCTGCCAGGAAGAAGTTCTCGGGGGCATGGTGGGCCAGCTCAGACACGTCAAACAAGTCGTTGTAAACCTTGGACATGATGGTTCCTGTTTCGTTATCGTCGTAATACTTAAGGGGCAACTTCTGCAGGTGATGGAAAACGTCGTGACGCATTGCTCCCTGCATTCTGGTGCCTATGACGTGGCCTTGGTAAGCGATGAACATATTACAGATCATCTTAATTATATATATAAGTAATAAGAGAGCACCGAGCAGCAAAATGGTGCGCAGGATGCTTTGGGCCGTCAAATCCCCTGTGCCGGCAGCCAAACCCTCGCAACTATCTATGATCCTCTCTGCCACAGAGGGGTAGACCAGATCAATAATGGATACGATCAGAGCACACAACATGTCTATGGAGAATAGTTTCATGTGCGGTCTGTAGTAGCGTATAAATCTCCTGATTGTTGAAAACTTCATCGTTGTATCGCCTTTCTTGTTAATGCCACGTTTTCGGCGGCCTTTATACCATCAATTGCTGCAGAAGTTATTCCCCCCGCATATCCTGCACCTTCTCCTGCAGGGAACAGTCCTGCCAGATCAATAGCCTGGCCCTGTTGGTCTCGGTCTATCCTGACGGGGGAACTAGTTCTGGCCTCAACCCCTGCCAGTATGGCGTCCTCTCGTCCAAACCCCTTTATCCTATGGGAGTCAAAGTAGGTTATGGCGCTTATTATGTCCTGCTCCAGCTTGTCAGGAAGGATACCTCGCAGGTTTGCCAATGCCCAATTACCTCGGATTTCCGGTTTAACCTGACCTAACTGCTGAGAGGCTCTGTCTCGTTTATAATCACCAAAGGTCTGCACTGGAATCTGGCCGTCTCCCGCTCTATAGGCACGCTCCTCCATTTTTCGCTGGAATTCGATGCCTGCCAATGGCCCCTGGCCACCATAATCCTCAGGAGTTACGGAAACCACAATGGCGCTATTGGCGTTTTGCCCCTCTCGCGAACTGTAACTCATGCCGTTTACACAGAGTCTGCCAACCTCAGAGGACGAATCCACCACATACCCTCCTGGACACATGCAAAAGCTGTAAACTCCTCTGCCCTCCGGTGTATTGTAGGTCAATTTGTATGGAGCGGGACCAACAATCTCCGGAATCTCCTGTCCATACATGGCCTGGTTTATCTGGGTCTGCGGGTGCTGAATCCTTAGTCCGCATGCAAATGGCTTTGCACTCATCTGCACTCCCTGCCCCTGTAGCGAATAATAAGTGTCTCTGGAACTGTGCCCTATGGCCAATACCACAGCGTCCGTAGCGTAGTGGGCCCTTGAGGTCTCTACTCCAGTGATCCGACCTTGTTGGATCTGCAGTCGCAACATTTCCTCGTTAAAATGAACCTCTCCGCCCAGCTCCTCTATTCGCTGTCGAATTCTTGGCACAATTTCTCGCAAT
Source organism: Clostridia bacterium (assembly GCA_045588325.1). Lineage (GTDB taxonomy): Bacteria > Bacillota > Clostridia > RGIG7378 > RGIG7378 > RGIG7378. The sequence continues at coordinate 19,115 of JAZNEA010000070.1, read as the reverse complement.
TTGTCAGTACCCACATGAGGCATGGCGTCTACCAAAATATCCGGGGAGGCCCCGTACTGTACCAGTGTCTCTAACACAAATCGGTTGCGGCCTGTGGCGTCCTTTGTGTTGGTGTTGAGTTTGCCATCCGAAAAGGCTCCTGCACCACCCTCTCCAAATTGTACGTTGGAGCTGGGGTTAAGGTCTCCTGTGTGCCAATATGCCAACACCTGTTGTGTTCGTGTCTCCATATCGGCGCCCTGCTCTATTACTATGGGCCTCATGCCAGCCTGTGCCATTACCAATGCGGCGAATATTCCCGCTGGGCCGAATCCCACCACTATGGGGCGCGGTCCCTGAGGAACCTCCTCCACTGGGAATACGTATTTTGTGGGTATAACTCTGGATATCCTGGGCCCTGTGGCAATCCGCTCTTCGTTGGGCACCTGGACGTCCAGGGTGTAGCAATATAGCAGGCCGTCTCTGGCATCGATGCTACGGCGAACCACATTTATGGATATGTCTGTCTCACGTGGTAGGCGCAGGATGCTCCTGACTGCAGACTCCATCCGCTGCTGTGAATGACCGGGTTTAAGTTTTACCTGACTAATTCTTATCATTTTATCTGTGATACGGGCGGTGGTTGATGATCGTCTCTGCTCTGTAAATCTGTTCGGCCAAAATCATCCTGGCCATCTGGTGGGTAAATGTCATCTGTGACAGGGAAATGGCCTCGTTGGCCCTATCCAGCACGGAGCGGTGAATGCCCAGGGACCCCCCTATTACAAAGGCAACCTTAGAAAATCCTCTGTTGGCCAGGTTAGTTAGCTTGTCGGCCAGTCCCTCACTGGAAATCGGCTTTCCACCCACATCAAGGGCGATGACATAGGCTCCTGCTGGCAAGGCTGCCAGGATTCTGTTAGCCTCTGTCTCCATTATCCTCTTGACCTCTCCCGGGGTTGGGTTTGCCGGAATTCGCTCGTCTGGCACCTCCTTAATCTGCAAATTGCAAAAGGCCGATGCACGCTTGCGAAACTCCTGAACTCCCTCGCTATAATACTTTTCCTTCATGCTGCCTACGGCAACTATTTCAATAGTCTGCATGGCGAATACATACCGTCCTTCCTGGGCCCTCTCTGGAGGCAACCTCCAGCGAAATATCCCTGTTTACATCTACGCCGCCTCGGGTCAACACAGTCTCTGCTGTCATCCTGGCAATGTCTGGGTAGTTGTTCTCCTTGGACAAATGCCCGAGAATAAAATGCCTGGTGCCATCCTGTGCCAGTCTCAACACGTTGGCAGCCGCATCATCGTTAGAAAGGTGCCCAACTTCGCTGATAATCCTCTGCTTGAGATGATATGGATATGGACCGCACTGCAGCATACCCACATCGTGGTTGGATTCCAGCAAAACTGCCTGGGAACCCTTAATCTTGTTGTACAAATCCTCGCCTATGTGACCCACGTCTGTACATACTGTAATTTTGGTATCGTTGTCGTAAATGGAATAAAACTGGGGGTCTGCCGCATCGTGAGGCGTAGAGAATGCCTGCACCTCCAGAGACCCTACGTGAACGGTGTTGCCGTCGTCCTCTATGGCCATTTGCATTTCTGGAGCCACCTTGCCAATAAGAGGTCTCATATGTAGCCACGTTAGTCTGTTGGCGTAGATGGGGATGCCCAGCTTTCTGCTGACAATGCCTGCCCCCTTGATATGATCGCCGTGCTCATGGGACACAAATATCCCCTTGATCTTGGTTGGGTCCTTGCCGGCCTGCTCCAGGGCATTAAGAATGCGGCTGCCACTGACACCCGCATCGATGAGAATGGCAGAATCGTGGTTGCCCACATATATGCAATTGCCGCTGCTGCCGCTATATAGACTGCATAATTCTGTCATTGTTACTTCCTCTGTCTGATTGTTACTCGTCTACTCTCTCAATATCCGCTCCCAGATGCTTGAACTTGTCTACCAGGTTCTCGTATCCTCTGTCGATATACTTTACTCCGGAGATGGCGGTGGTGCCCTGTGCACACAGACCTGCAATAACCAGGGCTGCGCCTGCTCTTAGGTCACTGGCGCTGACGGGGGCTCCGGTGAGATTCTCGCCTCCGTGAATGACTGCCACGGGGCAATTGACGTCTATGCTAGCTCCCATCCTGTTGAGCTCTGTGGCGTACTGGAATCTGGTAAGCCAAACTGTCTCCTTAATGGTGCTGTCTCCCTTTGCCTGAGTCAACAACGTTGCCATCTGGGGATGCAAATCCGTAGGGAATCCAGGGTAAGGCATGGTCTTAATAACAGCTCTGTCCAAAGGCCACTCCTTGGGGAAAATGTGTATGTACTCGTCGCCGGTCTCTACTCCTACTCCCATCTCCTCAAGCTTAGCTGTCAGGGACTCCATGTGCTTAGGAATAACATTGCGGATGAATACATTGCCTCGTGTGGCGGCTGCGGCGATCATAAATGTGCCTGCCTCAATCATATCTTGTACGATGGTATAAGCGGTGTGGCCCTTTAGCTCGCTAACACCAGTAATCTTAATAACATCTGTGCCTGCACCTCGAATCTTGGCTCCCATATTATTAAGGAAGTTGGCCAGATCTACGATGTGAGGCTCCTTGGCCGCATTTTCGATTGTAGTGCTGCCCTGGGCTCTAACTGCTGCCAGCATAATGTTAACAGTAGCTCCTACGCTGACTGTATCCAGGTATATAGATGCTCCCTTAAGTCCGTCGGGGGCCTCCACGTAAAGCTTGCCATACTCCTGGCGAACCTGGGCACCCAAAGCCTCGAATCCCTTGATGTGCAAGTCGATGGGTCTCTCTCCAAAATTGCAACCTCCGGGCAATGCCACTACTGCCTTGCCGAAACGTGAAAGCAGTGCTCCAGCAAAATAGATAGAGGCGCGAATGTTGGACATCTCATCGTCTGTGAAGTCCCAGGTATTAAGTGCTCTAGTATCTATAGTGATGGTACTGTTGGAGTTATGTCTCCAATCCATACCCTTTTTGGTGAAAATGGTCTCGATGCAATCAATATCTGTAATGTCCGGTATGTTCTCCAGGTTGTACACTCCAGCCTGAATAATGGTCGCAGGCAAAACTGCTACCGCTGCATTTTTGAATCCTCCAACAAAAACACTGCCGGTCAGGGTGCTGGGGCCCTGGATAATAAGCTTTTCCATACTAAAACCTACCTTAAATTCGTTGAATGCACGCCAAAAACGGGTGCCAAACACACTCCTTTTGATTTTATCACTTTTTGTCTATCGTGAATAGTATATTATGGGATTTCGTACAGGTATCTCTTGGCATACCTATACCCGAAAATGGCGTCATAATTCAGAATTCTGTATGACTCGATACTTGCCTCCAGATATTCGGGGGTTTCCCTGAAGGCTCTACCCTCATCGTCCACCACGATGCCCTCGAAAATCACAGACAGCACCTCTCCTCTGCGCCAGATCTGCTTGTACATACCGTACATGGGGAGTTCTGCCCAATCCATCATAATCTCTGGAAGCAGCCAGGCGTTAATCGTGTCTGCAGAGCACATAAACTCTGCTGTATCCAGGTGGATAATGCTCTCAGTAGAGATTACATTGCCCTCTTCGTCACATATTTCCTCGGTTTCCACGTATGTTTCATTGCCCCAAATAACCACAGGGACAGTCTGCATGAGCAAAGTCTCCTCCATAGTCCACTGGTATGAGTGCGCTCCCGAAACCAGGCCTCCGTGATAATACAGTCCGTAGAATCCATCAAAGGAAGGCAATCTGCTGCCCATAAAACACATTTTGGCGGGGTATTCCAGTGCCTCCATACCTGTTGCCAACTGCTCCAGCATTTGATCGGCATGCTCCAATCCCTGAAGATATGTGTTAAAAGCATCTGACCATTCAACCTGTATGTTAAGGGTGCGATATTCGTTGTCCGTATACCTGTTTTTAGAATAAGGAATTGTGTTTTCGGCGGTAACAACAAAGACGAAGGTAGGCTGCTCAGCATCCTCCAGAAGTTGCAGAATCATGTCTGCTATGGCCTGGTCGGACACGACTCCCGACACCCTGGGTGCCTCCGCAGGAAAATCCTCCTCAGACAAGAACAAATCAAAGCCCATACCCTCATATATCTCATCTCGGTCCCAGACACTGGCCTTTTCTGCTGAGATTGCCACAGTCCTGTAGCCAAAATCTCCCAGCATTTCGATTATGGTTGGTACCGATGGAGAAAGGTACTGCCCGTAGGCCGATGTACCCGTGGGCAAGAACTCCATGGACAGTCCTGTGAGTAGTTCATACTCCAGGTTGCAGACCTTGACCCCGTTAATGGGGGAAATGATGTTCTTTACATACCCCTGAGACTCCAGCTGGGAATAGAACTCCAGGGGATTGTGGGACATTTCGTATTTTTTCAGTACAGAGGGATCCCAGAAATTCTGATTAATAACCATAACCATATGGGGTGCATCCTCTGGCACCTCCTTGTTCTCGTCCTGGCCTGTCAACTGTTTGATCTGAGTGGCCATTGCATCAATCCTGGATTCCGTATACTTGCCCGGAATCTCTACAAAAGCATCCTGACAACCCATGAAGAAGCTAAGAATAAAGCCATTGCTCTCGCATCTCAAGTCCTGGCTGGTAATGCCCTGATCAACTCCCATGGCTGTCATGACGCTATTGACCACTGGTAGCGAGGGAAAACATCCCATGAGAACGACCAACAATCCTGCAATAAAAGCGCATACTCTGTTGATCGGCTTAATATTGTACAAACGAGTTACTGGAATGGCCACAATCATAAGAGCACATAAGGCAATGCACAGTACCACGAGGGCAACACTCTTTGGCTTGACTATGGCGGGCAAAAGTGACAAAAGCTCCCTGGGCGATAGAAAATCCCACACCTGCAAGGGCTCGTCCACCATACGAATTTTAAAATAACTAATATACGTCAACAAAAATGTGACTAGCGTAAAGATAGCAACACCAATGTTAAGATTGCCCGACACTGATACCGCGATAACCATCATGCCGGAGAAGATAAAAGCATTGACCAGGAACACAAAAGTGTTGGAGCGGAGCCAGTCCAGCGTGTAGGAAAAGCTGCCATTGTGCAATGCCTGAGAGAAAAATGCTGCCAACAGGGGCAAAACAAGGACAGCAGCACAATAGATGGCGGTGGACAGGCCTTTGCCTACGCCAGTGTTGCTCTCGCGAACCACTATAAAGCTGTGGGAATTGCGTTTAGTTGCCATTTATATTAAAAATAATCTCTTCGTCCTGAATGTAGCCGCTCTTGCGTGCAACATATTCCATAAAGGCGTTTGGATCCTCCCTGTACATGTCGATGAGGACCTGCAGCTCCTGTTTATTCTGCCGCGCCAGTGTTAACTCCTGCTGTGCCGCCTGGTATTCGTTCCTGGCGTTGATGGCATCGTTGACGGAATCCACGAGAAATAATAGCGCCAGGAATGTACAGCACAAGACCAGGACTATGCAAAAAACAAGTCCAAGGTTGCGCTTAGTTCCTGTGCTCATCCTCACGGGGTCTCCTCCTGTGCCATCTTGATTTATCTATGATAACAAATTTTGAAAGCACAGTGAAGAACCTATTTATAGCATCATCCACAGAAGGTGCAATATGCTTTGCGTACTGCCACCATCCAAGCACATACATCATACAGGGCACCAGTCTAAATCTGCCGTTGTCGTATTCTCCCATAATCAGCAGGAGCAACAAGGCAGAGATCAAGCAAAAGCAAAAATCTCTGAGCCATTTTAGGTACACGGTTCCAGGCAAATGCCTGAAGATACTACCCAAGAGACTATGAACAAAGCCTCCCAACACCCCTAAAACCAGTGCCAGAAACAAATAAATTATTCCCTGTTGCCACAGCATTTATCTAAACAGCCTCTTCCAGAAGGACTTTTCTCCATCCATGGAGTGTTTATAAATCAGGGAGTCGATGGTCCCGGAAATCGCCAGGACATGGCCCTCTTTATCAAGGCGCTCGATATTAAGGCCGCTGCCCTTTATGTCCAATATCCCTTTGTTGGTGCGGGCCTGGATCTCCTTTTCGTCGTACAAGGCCACGTCTATCAGGCCCTCCAGCGTCAACGTCTTGCGTCCATCGCAGGTCAGGCGATGTATTGCCTCTGTTTGTGGCATTTTTGCCTCCAGGTAGATTGTTTGGGAAAAGTGTATGCTGCACGGCGACAAAATATGAAAAAGGAGCCCTATTGGACTCCTCTCAATCACTATGTGTTTCGCTGAGCGAAAATTACTGTACCTCGTAGGGCAGAAGTGCGATCTGACGAGCGCGCTTAATTGCTGTAGTAACCTCTCTCTGATGCTTAGCGCAGCAGCCTGTTACTCTCCTGGGGAGAATCTTGCCTCTCTCAGATACATACTTACGAAGACGATTTACGTCCTTGTAATCAATAACCTCAACCTTCTCTGCACAGAATGCGCATACCTTCTTGCGAGGTCTTCTGGGTCTCATGGGTCCCTTAGCGTCAAATCCGCCTGCGGGCTTTCTGTTCATAGACATGTTATATGCCTCCTTTCGTGCTACTATGTTTGGTTAGAATGGCATGTCCGAATCGTCATCAATAGGATAGAATCCTGAACCGCTGTCGGGTGTGGCGATCGGTGTTGCCATGGACTGGGTGTTCTGCTGCATGCCGTCGTTTCTCCTGCTCTCGGCGAAGTTAATCTCCTCGGCTATGATATCGGTGGCATAGTGTCTCTGACCATTCTGGTCATCCCATGTCCTGTTCTGGATGGAACCGATTACGATAATCTTAGTTCCCTTTGTCAAATACTTCTTGCAGAACTCAGCGTGGTTTCTCCAGGCGACGATGTTAAAGAAGTCAGCCTTACGCTCTTCGCCCTGTCTGACATAGCTCCTGTCAACAGCGAGGGAGAAAGAGCAAACGGGAGTGCCGGTTGCTGTCATTCTGAGCTCGGGATCCCTAGTCAGGCGTCCCATCAAAAAAACCTTGTTCATTTCGTCTCCTCCATTAGAAAACCCTGTACATTACTCAGCTCTCTTAACTGTCATGTACTTAATAACGCCCTCTGTAATCTTGAGATTTCTCTCCAGCTCCTTGGGGAAATCAGCATTAGCGCTGAAACTTACCATGAAATACTGGCCCTCGGTCTTGTAGTTGATGGCATAAGCAAGCTTCTTCTTGCCCCAATCCTCAAAACCCTCAAGTGTTGCAGAGCTCTCTACAAGAGACTTGAACTTCTCAGCCAATGCCTGAATCTGGTCATCTGCCAGTGTAGCATCAAGGATGAAAATAGTTTCGTACTTGTTAAGCATGTGTAGCACCTCCTTCCGGACTAATACGGCCCCGTCCTAAGACGGAGCAAGGAATAAATAACCGCTGACATAGGCTGCAGGGCAGACCTACGCAAGCTTTGGGATTATATCACACTGGTATTTTCTTTACAAGGCATTTATTTAGTGGTTGTGCAAGCTGTTTAACCAGCACCTGTAGCATTTTTGCATCATGTACAATTTACGGGATACCATATAAATGTTATAATATAATTAGCTATTCTTATATACCACGATTTCTACGGAGGGAGTATTTATGAGCAATCTGGGACGTAAACAAAGATTATTTATTTTTGGCTTAGTTGTATTGCTTATTGTGGTCATTGTCGTTCTCGTTGTCCTGTTCTCTGACAAAGAAACTGGCCCCCATGACTACGACAATCCAACTCCCACTCCCACAGCATCACCCATTGCTACGGCCACTCCCATCCCGTCGACTCCTGTGGTCACACCTACCCCGACACCTACAGTAGCTCCTGTCAAGTTGGTGGTAGATCTGCAGGATGCCAGCTCATCCGTCAACATGAGGTACTCAGCCTCCACAGACAGCGACAACATTATCTGCGCTGTTGCCAACGGCACTGAGGTTAAGCCCCTTGACATCTCTGGCCAGTGGATGAAGGTTTCCTATCAGGGAGAGATTGGTTATATCATGTCCTCTTTCCTTAAGCTAACAGGATCCCTCGATGGATATATTAAGTTGTCCGACGCCAGTTCCACCGTGAACCTGCGCGCATCTGCATCTTCCTCCGCTGAGGTAGTCACCACTCTCCAGAGTGGCACTGAGGTTACGATTCTGTCCATTACCAGCGACTGGATCCAGATCACAACCGGCCAGTATAGCGGATACGTAAGCTCCGCCTTTGTGAGACTTAGCGAATAATGATACCTAAACAAAGTGAAAAGGGCTATGTGTAATGCATAGTCCTTTTTTGTTTCCTCAATCTACCTATGGCAGCACAATCTTTACATCTGCCTTGCCCGGTATTCCGAATGTATTGAAATACTTTTCCTCCATGGGAATCCAGTCCCTGTCGAACCTTTCCCACATCCTGGGGCCATTTCTATCCATAATCCTTCTCCTCTGCGACTCTCTGTCAATCTCCAGGAAAACCTTTAGATCAGCATAGTTGCCAAACAGCGGGTGATGGCTGTAGGATCCCTCCACAACTCTGTATTTTCCTGGTCTAACGACCACGGTCTCGCCCATTGCCATCCTGGAGCAGTCAAACGCACCATAGCAAAACTCCTTTTCGTCCTGGATATTCTGCAAAACCTGGTCAATGAACCTTTCGTAGTGCACGTTGCCTCCTGGTTCCGCTAGCCTACTACTTGTCCGTAGCTCCGGGGGCAGGAAAAAGTCGTCCATATGAACAACGTCGCAATCCAGAGCCATGGCCAGCATCTCAGACAATGTGCTTTTGCCGGATGCAGCTGGCCCATCTATTGAGATAACGTAGGCTCCAGCGCCTTTAGCCTCTACTTTTGCCAAAATAGGCAGGATCTTCATGTACTTACGATTAAGTATCCTGTACGCAGGCTTTTCGGCCTCCCTATACTCCTGGCTATGGTGTACCGGCCTGATGCCGTTGGACAAATACTCTTGTATAAATAACTTATGCTTTGCCAGGGAAATGTGGATGCCGCCTTGGGATATGACCTCTGCCGCCTCCTCCAGCATCTTAAGAAACAGGTCATTGCCGTTGGTGACAGGCTCTACACTGGCGACAAACATATTAAACAGAAACTTTGGCGCCATGCCGTTATATTTCCACGCAGCAATATTCACCCTGCAGAATTCATCGGAAATGGGCTCGTATATGGGAATATCTGCCGCCTCTGTCTCTCGAAACTCCTTGTCAAAATACCCTTTGGCTGCCTCCACATCATTTACCAGATGCTCTGCACCAAAAGCTACCTGATAGCAAAGTTTTACTACATCCTGAGACTGGATGCTCCCGTGACTATATAGTTGTTGGCGAAATAACTCCGAAAAACCCATGGTTGCCTCCCAAGTAAAATATACCATCGCCCGGTGTGGGACTCAAGAGCATAAAAAAAGGACGATCCTGTGAATCGTCCTTGGCGGAGAAGCGGGGATTCGAACCCCGGCGCCAGTAACCTGACCTAACGATTTAGCAAACCGCCCCCTTCGGCCTCTTGGGTACTTCTCCAATATTAAAAGGTTGGCGGAGGAAGTGGGATTCGAACCCACGAAGAGCGTGAACCCTTGCCGATTTTCAAGACCGGTGCCTTAAGCCAACTCGACCATCCCTCCGCGAAAACCGCTCCACTATAGTACAACAACCTTTTTTGTTTGTCAATCTGCCTTTTTAGGGATTTGTCTCAGCCTGGGTTTCAGGGATATTGATATATGAATCCTCTAAAACCTCCTGAATTTTCTCCTCTATATCTGCCAGTTTTTCGTCCAGCAAAAGCTCGGACTTCTCTGCTGCAATGAACAGACAAAGCTTTTCAAAAGACTCCGTCTCGCCTGCTGCGTCGCAGCTCAGCAGCATAAGACAGAGGGACCTGTCAAAAACGTCTCCCCTGGATATGTAGTCTGAGACGTCCTCAAACTTCTCAATCGCCAATGTGAACTTGCCATTTGCGTAGAGCCTTACGCCCTCGTTATACAGCCTTTCTGCCTGTCTCTGCTTACATGCATCCTCGAGGATGCCATATATAGCGTTTTCCTTGTTAAATCCGTCACTACTCAGCTGTTCCAGACACTCCAGGTAATCCTCGTTTATGTACAGCACCAACAGATTTGACATGGTTGTAAGCTCCTCCATAGTAGCACTAACCATGTTCTGTGCCTCCTGGCTGTCCAGCTTAAGATCGTCCAGAGCCTGCTGCTTTTCCTCCAGATAATCCTGAATATCCTTCAGGCTGTCCTCCAAGGAGGAGATTGTTTCTCCATCTGCCTCCTGTTGAGTGGCATATTTGTTAATTACGTTGTTGATCTGCTCCTGGTAATCCTTTTCTGACTGGTCAACCTTGATCTGGCTCACAATAGCCATGGCCAAAATAATCAAGGCTCCCATAAAAAGGATAATGCCATATAGAACCAGCGTCCTTACTTGACTCTTTTTTTCGTGGTTAGTATTTTGCATTGAGTGCGTCCTCCAATACATCCTTTTCCTCAGCGGAAAGCATATACTGACACAATCCGCTGGAAATGGGCTTTGCAAATGTTGTGGTACCCTCTCTGGTGTACAAACCTGTAATCAGAACTCCATCGTTGTTCCTGTCCAGGAGCACTACGGAGAAGGACTGGTCAGATCCCACATCCTCAAAAACGTTGTATCTCTTAACAGTTACTTTTTGGATATTGGTTGCTGATCTGTTGTCCAGCTCAATAATCCTGTTATTTGCCATTACGTATTCCTTCTTGAGGTAGTCAATTTCCTCAAGGCATCTAAAGATAACATCCTCAATACTGGAAAGACCCTCGCTGTTGCGCATGAACTTCTTATACTTGGCCTCTAACTTGCCTGTGCGACTAATCAGCCACACCAACAATCCAAGAGACACCGCCAGCATCAGGAATAACATAATCAAAATGATGTTTAATACATTGTTAGGCATTTATTTTCCCTGTCCTCTCTCAAAAACATCGAGAATTCGCTCCAAATCCTCGTTGGAATAGAATTCTATGACGACTTTTCCTTTGCCTTTGTTCGCTGTCAACGAGACCTTTGTTCCCAGGAGCTTGATCATTCTGTCCTGCAGGTCGGCTATGGCTGCGGCCTCCTGCTCATCTACCTGCTCTGAGGGAGTTTCCTCAACTGTGTTGAACTTCTTAACCAGTTTCTCAGTTTCTCTGACGCTAAGGTGTCCGTTCAGCACTAATTTTAACAGTTCTGGTTCTCTGGACTTATCATGTAGTCCGAGAATTGCCCTTGCGTGTCCTGTGCTCAATTCGCCGATAATCAGCTTTTCCTTGACCCCCTCGGAGGACTTAAGGAGTCTCAGTGAGTTGGTGATGGTGGATCTGTCCTTTCCAACGCTCTTTCCCAGGTCCTCTTGAGTGAAGTTATACTCCTCGATGAGTTTTTCGTATGCCTCGGCCTCCTCGACAGGGTTCAGGTCCTCTCTCTGGATGTTCTCAATAAGAGAAACCTCCATGAGTTCCCTCTCAGAGTAATCCTTGACAATGGCAGGAATTTTCTTAAGTCCGGCAACTCGGGATGCTCTCCATCTGCGCTCGCCGGCTATAATCATCCAGTTGTCGCCACTCTTTTTGACAATTATGGGCTGGATGACACCATGCTCCTTGATGGACTCGGCCAACTCTACGATTTTGCTGTCATCAAAGAATTTACGAGGCTGGGCCTTATTGGATATGACGCGATCAATGTCTATCTCTACAACGCCATCCTTGTACTCCTGCACCTTCTTTGCAGACAGAATCTCTGCCTCTGCAGAGGGCTCAATATTAGTAGGAATAAGGGCGTCAAGGCCTCTACCGAGACTGCGCCTGGGATCTCTCTTAACTGCCATCTCAATTCTCCTTACTTATTACTTCTTTTGCCAGCTCTATGTAAGCGTTAGCTCCTGCGCACTTATTGTCATACATAACAATTGGCAGGCCAAAGCTGGGCGCCTCACTCAGTCTGACGTTCCTCGGAATCAGAGTCCTGTAAACGTTATCCCCGAAGTGGTTCTTAATCTCCTCTACTATCTGAATAGAGAGGTTCGTTCTGGAGTCAAACATAGTAAGAACCAGTCCATCCACCTCTAAACGACGATTAAGTCTCTTGCGAACCAGGGAAATGGTATTCATCAGCTGAGACAATCCCTCCAGAGCATAGAACTCACACTGGATCGGAACCAAGACGGAGTTTGCTGCCGTGAGGGCATTAAGCGTTACCAACCCCAAAGATGGGGGACAATCAATTAAAATATAGTCGAACTGGTCCTCAATTTCTGAAATTGCCTCTCTCAATATGGTCTCGCGAGACATCATAGACACTAGTTCTATCTCTGCACCTGCTAATTCGATGCTGGAAGGGCACAACCATAAGTTTTCCTGGCACGTCTGAATCAGGGCGTCTGATATAGAATCCCCATTTATTAAAACATCATACACCGAATGCTGGAGACTGGTTTTATCTACTCCAAGTCCACTGGTAGTGTTTCCCTGGGCATCTATATCCACTAGAAGAACCTTTTTCCCTAAATATGCTATGCAGGAGCTAAGGTTAATAGCTGTAGTTGTTTTTCCTACGCCTCCCTTTTGGTTGGCTATTGCAATTATTCTTGCCACTTTCACAGTTCAATGTTTCACGTGAAACATTGTCCTTTCTATAATAAACTTTTCTCCTAATGTTTCACGTGAAACATTAGATATCCAGGAGTTCTACTTCCTTTGCATGAGCGTTGATGTACTCCTTGCGGGGCTCAACCTTTTCACCCATAAGAGTAGTAATAATTTCATCGGCTGTCAACATATCCTCCAGCTGCACTCTCCTCATGGAACGTGTCTCAGGATTCATTGTTGTCTCCCACAACTGCTCAGAGTTCATCTCTCCAAGTCCCTTATATCTCTGGATGATAGTTTTGCCATCCTTGCGGGACCAGCCCTCTCTGGTAATGATCTCGTCCAGCTCCTCGTCATTCTGGGCATAGAAGTGTACGTTCTTCATCTTTGGATCATCTCTGCTTACTCTGTAGAGGGGAGGCATAGCCAAGTATACATGTCCTTCCTCTACCAGTGGCCTCATATATCTGAAGAAGAATGTGAGCAACAGCATTCTGATATGTGATCCATCAACGTCAGCATCAGCCATAATAATAATTCTGTCGTACCTGATCTTGCTCACGTCAAACTCGCTGCCAACTCCGGCACCGATTGCCATAACTACAGGAGCCAGCTTCTCATTGCTGAAAACCTTATCGTCCCTGGTCTTTTCTACATTGAGCATCTTGCCCCACAATGGCAAAATAGCCTGAGTCCTGCGGTCTCTGCCTCCCTTAGCAGATCCACCAGCAGAGTCTCCCTCTACGATAAACATCTCACAGAGCTTTGGATCCTTTTCGATACAGTCTGTAAGCTTACCAGGCAGTGTTGTGCTCTCAAATACAGTCTTACGTCTGGTGAGTTCTCTTGCCTTTCGGGCAGCCTCCCTGGCTCTGGAAGCAAGGGCACACTTTTCAAACAGTGTCTTGGCAACTGCAGGATTCTCCTCCATGAACTCCTCCAGTTTCTCGGATACAATACCCTCTACCAAGGTCTTAATCTCAGAGTTGCCCAGCTTAGTCTTAGTCTGGCCCTCAAACTGAGGATCCTGCATCTTAACGCTGACAATAGCAACAAGTCCCTCACGTGTATCCTCGCCGGACAATGGTTTCTCGCCATCCTTAAGTAAGTTATGCTTTTTACCATACTCATTAAATACTCTGGTAAGAGCCGTCTTGAAACCTGTCAGGTGAGTACCACCCTCTGTATTTGCAATATCGTTAGTATAGCTGTAGATTGTCTCGTGATAGGTGTCATTATATCTAAGAGCTACCTCGACAGAAGAAGTTCCCTTGCCGCCCTCCACATAAATACAATCTGTTACGGCGTTCTCGTCTCTGCTCAGATAATCTACAAAGGACATAATACCACCCTCGTAGCAAAGATCGTTCTCAACAATTTTCTCGGGGTTGCGCTCATCTCTCAGAATAATCCTGATACCCTTGTTAAGGAAAGCCATCTCCCTGTATCTGATAAGCATGAGGTCATAGTCAAACTCCAGCACCTCAAAAATCTCCGGGTCTGGCTTAAATGTAGTCTGAGTTCCTGTTTTGTCTGTCTCGCCTAATACCTTAAGAGGAGAAACAGTCTTTCCCCTCTCATATCTCTGCCAATATCTGTGGCCATCCTTGCAAACCTCTACCTCCAGATACTCTGAAAGGGCATTAACAACAGAAGCGCCTACTCCATGAAGGCCGCCAGATATGCTGTATGCGCCAGAACCAAACTTTCCGCCAGCGTGCAGAACTGTGTGAACAACCTCTACTGTGGGGATGCCAAGTTTGGGGTGAATTCCAACAGGAATACCTCCACCATTGTCGATAACCCTGATAACATTTCCTGGTAGAACTGTAATCTGGATTGTGTCACAACGACCTGCCAGAGCCTCGTCGATACTGTTTGCTGCGATCTCGTACACCAAATGGTGCAGACCACGTGAGCTCTGACTGCCGATATACATACCTGGTCTCTTACGAACACCCTCCAGGCCCTCTAATACCTGTATTTGTTCTTCGGAATAACCCTTGTTTACCTGTTCTTCTGCCATTTCTTTTCCCTCCGACTTAATAAGTCCTAATTTCCAATCGCTTTTTTAGCGTAGATGTATTCAAACTACTGGTAAAAACCTTGAATCCATTGTATTTGTCACTTACTACAATAAATGACTTTGGGAGCAGGCCGGACATGTCGTCTATGATCTTGTCCTCCTGAATCATGTTGATAAACTGTGCTCCCTCCTTGGTGGTTGTAACGTTATCCATGTCGCAAATCGCAATTATATCCTTTTTAGGAATCATGATATCGTTTCCTATGTGCAGGAACATTCTGTATCCACCAACTTTCCCTTAGAAATGTGGTAATAATTGACCTTATCATGGACCATTTCAAAAAAGCCTTTATCTGTGCCTGTAAAAAATGTCTGATTATTATCAACCACACTACCAATAGCCGTTCTGCGTGTCTCATCCAGCTCGCTCATAACATCATCCAGCAGTATAATCGGGGCCTCTCCCTTTACCTGTTCAAAGATGTTAATCTCAGCCAACTTTAGAGATAAAACTGCAGTACGCTGCTGTCCCTGGGACCCGTATGCCTTAAGTGAACCACTCTGAGTCACAATGTCCCAGTCATCTCTTTGAATACCATGTCTAGTCATTTCCTTGATAATATCAACTCTACGACTGTCCACCAATTTGTTAAAAATTGCCTCCTTGATATCATCTGGCGAAGACCCTGCCTCCACCGTAATATCAGGGCAATATGTGAAGGACATTTGTTCCTGTCCATTGGACAACTCATGACTCTTTACAACACAAGTTTCGTTAATCTGATTGGTAATTTCCAACCTCTTTGCAACTACTCCAGCAGAATACTGGGCCATTTGCATCTCAATGTCTTCCAAAAGCTGCCCCATGGCAGGTCTTGTCTTAACATTCTTAAGAATACTATTCCTGTGATCTAACAAACTGTTATAAATTTGCAGATCAGAATAATACTTTGGGATTATTTGACATAACAAAAAATCCATAAATCTTCGCCTGTCAGATGGCGCTCCCTTAACTATCCTAAGGTCTTCCGGTGAAAACAAAACTGTGTTTATTTTTCCTACAACATCAGCAGATTTTCTGACCGACACCCCATCTATTTTGACAGCCTTTTTTTCTTGATCCTTCTTAACTATCTGAATCTGGCTGTCCTGCTCACCCCTACTAAATACCATATCGATATAAAAGTAATCGCTGCCGTTCCTTATAAGATCAGTATCTTTGGACGTTCTGTGTGAACGCAGTGATGAACAATAGTAAATAGCCTCTAATATGTTGGTCTTTCCTTGTCCGTTTTGTCCAAAGAGGTAATTAATACCAGATCCCGGGGTAAATTCAAACCTCTCATAATTGCGAAAATTGGCTAATTTTAAATGATCTATTCGCACTTAGTTTGTGCCCCTAACTGCAGCAATAGTATATACAAAGCTGTCTCCGGAAACAGGCTTAATAGTACATGGTCCAAGGGCTGTGCAAATATTAAGAACTACAGTCTCGTCATCAATAGCCCTTACAATTTCGTAGAAAAGTCTGGGGTTGAATGAAATAGTCATAGGCTTGCCCTCCATATTTACAGGCATTTCGTCCTTAATCTTTCCTCCCTCAGAATTTGCAGAAATTGTGAGAATGTCGTTGTTAATATCCATTTTGATAGAATACTTTCTGGCCTCAGAGTACAGGAGAACAGATCTCTCAAGACATGCCAGCAACTGATCTGTATTAACAACAAGCTTGGTCTGGTAATCTGTCATTGCAAGATTCTTGTAATTTAAGTATTTTCCTTCAAGAATTCTGGATACAACCTCTGTACCAGGAACAGAGAACAAAATCTGGTTGTTGCTGACTGTGATTGAAAGGTCTCCCTCATCATCCAAAATCTTTCCAATATCGGACATGGTCTTGGCAGGAACTATGCAAGAGAAGTTGCTATTCATCTGTGTCATAACAGATCTACGAAGTGCCATTCTGATACCGTCAATAGCAACTACAACAACATTGTTCTCATCTGTCTCAATAAGAACACCTGTGAGAATCTTCTTTGTCTCGTCTGTAGAAGCAGCAAAGATAACCTGTCTTATAATCTCCTTCATCTCCTGTTGAGACATAACAATCTTCTCTCCATTTGATACAACAGGGAGTCCTGGGAATCCCTCTGCATCTCTTCCCTTGATTTTGAATTCTGCAGAACCAGAAATAATTGTAATATCATAAGAAGGAGTAACAGAAATAGTAAGGGTATCCTCCGGGAGCTTCTTTACAATCTCTCCGATTATTCTTGAGTCAATGACTACAGATCCCAATTCACTGACATCTGCAGGGCACTCTGTCCTGATACCCATCTCCAGGTTGTTTCCTGTGAGAACTACCTTTCCCTCCTCAGCTACAAACAATATACCCTCCAGTATAGAGTATGTTGTTCTGGGATCCACAGCCTTTTGTGCTATGCTGATTGCGTTTGTCAATGTGTTCCTGTTACATGTGAAAATCATGGAGTTTCTCCTTCTATAAAATCTAATAGTATTATGGTAGTAGTAGTAGTAGGGACTGTCAGTTTGTCAGTAATTTTGAAAAGTCCTTGAATCTCAATGCTTTGAGCCTCCAAAAATATTGACAATGATAGTCAGTAAAAATGTCAGTGAAATTTCGATATGTTAGTATTCAGATTTCTCCACATTTTATGAACTCTTTATCCTAAGGAAACTGTCAGTAACTATACGTTTCCGCTGATGATCTGGGTGAGCTCGTCCACCTTCTCTTTGATAATAGGTTTATTATTAATGTCCTCCTTGATCTTATCGTAGGCATAAATAATGGTGGTGTAGTTTCTGTTACCAAAGGCGGAACCAATCTTACTCAAAGAGGCGTCTGTCAACTCCCTGCAAAGGTACATGGCAATTTGCCTGGGATATGTAATGTCCTTAGTCCTCTTTTCTGAAAGGAAAACAGAGGGTTTTATATTAAAGTATCTGGCAACAGCCTCCTGAATGGTCTTGATTGTGATGACCTTGGGGTTGTTTGGCAGGGACTCTCTGAGTGCCTCCATAGTAAGCTCTCTGGTGATGGGCTGGCCAGTGATGTTGGAATAGGCGGAAACCTTGTTGAGGGCTCCCTCAATCTCACGAATGTTAGATATAAACTTGCCCGCAATGTATTCCAGGGAACTATCGTCTATATTAACTCCTGCAATCTTGGCCTTTTTCTTAAGAATTGCGATCCTGGTCTCATAATCGGGGGGAGTAATCTCCGTGATAAGTCCCATCTCGAATCTGGAAACCAATCTCTCCTCCAGTGAAATAAGTCCCTTTGGAGGCTTGTCACTGGTGATAATAATCTGCTTGTTAGCCTCATAGAGTGCATTGAAAGTGTGGAAGAACTCAATCTGTGTACTCTCCTTTTTCTCCAGGAACTGAATGTCGTCGATAAGCAGATAATCGATGGTGCGATATTTCTCCTTAAACTTCTCAGTTGTCTTATTGGAAATGGAGTTGATGAGCTCTGTCATAAACTTCTCCGAGGAGATGTAAAGAACCTTGGCCTCGGGATTATTGTTAAGTACGTAGTTACCTATAGCGTGGAGTAAATGAGTCTTGCCAAGGCCGGCAGGGCTATACAGGAATAAGGGGTTATATGCACCGGCGGGATTCTCTGCTACGGCTGCGCAGGCAGCATGGGCAAAGCGGTTGCCGCCACCGATAACAAATGACTCAAAGGTATACTTGGGGTTAAGGGATGAAAACTTAATAGAACTACTGTCAGAAAGTTTGCGCTCCTGCTCTGCAACAAAAGCCTCGTTGCCACGAACGAAGAAATAAATCTTGTAGTCCTTTTGTGTGACGATGCTGACTGCAGCAGAAATAAGATTGGAGTATCTGGACTCCAATGTATTCTTGATAAACTCCAGCTCTACCATGAGGTACATACGGTCCTCATCCATGCTGTAAGGTATGATAGGACTGATCCAAGTCCTGTATGTAAGGTCCGTGACCTCGGGCTGTATAGTCTCTAAGACTTTGTCCCAAATATTGTCTATAGAAGTAGCCATGTAACCCCCAAAAAAGCGTCTAAAAAATGTCTAAAAGGGCGCACTAATGCCCGGAAGCTATATAGAGATATAATAGCAAAAAAGGGGCTTTTTTACAACTAATAACTAAGAGATAAGAGTGAATAAAGTGGGATAGTTTTGAGTTGTAAGTTCAGCTAATAACTAAGAGTTAAGAGTGAATAAAGTGGGATAGTTTTGAGTTGTGAGATGGAGAACTTTACTCTATGTTTCTAAGACGGGGACAGGCTATTCCGGATAGTAACACCTGCTTATGACCATCGTATTAACCTCAAATATTGAACTATCAATAGGTGGACTGCGGCGAAAATATGTAACACCCTCTGTGCTATCATATGGGTAGAATAGGAGGTAAAAAATGCCAAGTAACAACAGTAAATATACTGAGGAAATGAGAGAACAAACAGCTCAGTATATTATCGAATCAGGAAAATC
>JAZNEA010000069.1:0-23368 GCA_045588325.1 Clostridia bacterium | reverse complement strand
CCTTTTTCTCCTGATCGATCAGCTCACCACAGAACAACTCATTTACATTAATTCCAAGGATTTCACACAGGTCGAGCATAATATCGGAATCGGGCATTGCTTTGCCGTTCTCCCATTTTGAGATGGCTCTGTCGGTGATATTCAATTTTTCTGCCAACTGTGCCTGTGTAAGATTTTTCTTCTTTCTGCACTCGGCAATAAACTCTCCTACTTTGATATGGTCCATAAGCGACCTCCTTTCCCTTGCATTGTAGTACCTTTTCAGAAAAAAAACACGCACCAATGGTTGAAAAGAGCGTACTCAACCACTGGCAGAGTGGAAATTGTGCATCAAATTTTAGTGTCTTGAGCTCATTATGGAATATTTAACATAGAAAGACAGGGGCGAACCGCCCCTGCCATAAGTTTTACTTTGCTGCATCCAGCATATTTTCAATAAAGATTCCATATCCCCTGGTTGGATCGTTTACCAGTACATGGGTAACAGCACCCACTAGTTTGCCGTTTTGCATAATTGGACTGCCACTCATACCCTGAACTATTCCGCCGGTAATATTTAGCAGTTCATTATCTACAACCAGGATTACCATATTCTTTTCATCTCTGTTTAGGCTGATTGATTCTATTTTTACATCATAAGCCTTGGGTCCATTGCCATCCACATCACATATAATGCTGGCATTACCTGTTTTGACCTCATGTTTGTCCATTATGGAGCATGATTCCATATTCAGGTATTGAGATACCCTGGAATTCAATTGGCTGTATAATCCTGAGAATTCGTTGTTGCATATTCTACCAAGTATTGGAGCAGAATAATCGAAACAAGCTCTTAGTTCGCCAGGATTATTTACCTCTCCCCTTTTTACAGACATCAAAAAAGCCTTGTATATATTCCCCTTTTCAACATGTGGAATAACCTTTCCGCCATCTGAAACGGAGTGACCTAGCATTATTAGTTTGTTTTCTTCTGGCAAATAGCATGTTACAGTACCGATTCCTGTAAATGTTCCTCTTAGCCAGCAGCCAATAGTCTTATTATCCTCCGGAGTTACCTGGATATCCATTGATTCACCGCCCCTCAGGCATGTTACCGTAATGGTATCGCCGGCACACAATAGTCTGGTTTTGACCTCATCTATAGTCTGAGTTCTCACGCCATCTATGGAGTAGATAACATCACCTAAACACAGTCCAGCCTGCTCGGCCGGAGATATGCCTTTAGCACCGGATTTGTCCTCAAAACCAACAATTATTGGCCCTGAGTCGCATAGCGAAAATCCTGCAAGTTCTCCAGAAACGTATACTTGCATGACTTCTGCGGAGACAGCATCTACTTCCATAGAAACACTAACCAGTGTAAGCATAATGCTCATGGTAATAGTTGCTGCTAGGCGTAATCGTTTATATAAACTCATATAACACATCTACGCGTTTCTCTATTGAAAGTATCTGCAAAATAAGGCGGATTATTCCGAAAACTTCTTGATTAAATCCTTTGAATGGGCAATGTCGCCATCGGTAATATTGCTGCCACCGATAATTCTTGATATTTCACGAACCTTTGAATCATAGTCAAGTTTTGTAATTGTCGAATATGTACGGCCATCGGAAACATTTTTTGCAATGCAATAATGTGTATCAGACATTGCTGCAACGATACCATGGTGTGTAATGCAAATTATCTGGTGGTCTTTGCTGATGTGTTTGAGTTTAAGGCCAACCTGCTGTGCAGCCACACCGCTGATGCCAGTATCTATCTCGTCAAATACGACGGTCTCGATGTTATCTATTTCGGATATTATTGTCTTGATAGCCAACATGATTCTGGATATTTCACCGCCAGACCCTATCTTAGATAATGGCTTTAGTGGTTCGCCTGGGTTAACGGATATGCAAAATTCTGCGGAATCAAAGCCATTACGTCCCAACTTTGCCGTTTGGCTATCATATTCGTTAAAGACAACCTTAAATGTAACATTGGCCATCTCCAGATCATGTAGTTCTTTTGTAATCTTAGACTCCATAACAGCAGAAATATCCTTGCGGGCACGGGAAAGCACCAATGCCTGCTCCTTTAGCTGTTCTCTGGCACTGACAAGCTCGGCAGTATACTGTGCTGCCAACTGGGATGTATTGTCCAGATCAGACAACTGCTTTTTGGAATCAGACAAGTGTTTAAGACATGACTCAATAGTACCGCCATATTTGCGGATCATTTTATCATATACAGACAGTCTGTCCTCTATGTTCTCGATATCCCTATCGTCAAATCCAAGATTATCAACCATTGACATAAGTTCATCGCCGATATCCTTAATGTCTATAGAAAGCGATATTAATCTGTCAGTCAAGGCTGCAAAGGAATCATCTAATGCAGAAGCCTTAGCAAGTTCGCTGCCTGCCTCCTGGACCCTTGAAATAGTAGAATCTGAGTCATGATCTCCAGAAAACAACTGGGACAATGCATTAGAGGCATGTGATTTGATTTTTTCTGCAAAAAGGAGCTTTTTCTTTGTAGCGATAAGACGATTGTATTCCTCAACAGAAAGATTGGCATTATCCAACTCCATAATTTGGTACTGGAGCAAATCTCTGAGATTGGATCGCTCGGAGTCTCCACCGTTTACGGACTTTAGCTTGTCCCTGATCTTAAGACACTTAGAATAAGTGGACATATACTCAGATTTGAGAGCACCGATAGAATCGTAGCCAAAGTCGTCAAGCAGGTCCAGATGTTTGGCGCTGTTAAAGAGTGACTGATTATCATACTGTCCATGAATGTCAATAAGATCCTGGGTTACGTCCCTCAATGTCTGAACAGAGACAGAGACGTTATTAATGCGACATTTGCTCTGGCCATTTTGATTAATCTCCCTGTAAACATGTATCTTGCCAGATGGATTGACAGGTATGCTTGCCGCCTCAAGGGACCTGCAAACATTAATAGACTTAGAGGTAAATAATGCCTCTACAGATGCTGATTGGCATCCGGTTCGAATGTACTCCTTATTCATCCTTGAGCCAGTAATAAGGCGTAGAGATTCTAACCAAATAGTCTTGCCACTACCGGTTTCGCCAGTAACAACATTAAATCCTCTGTCTAATTCAACAGAAGACTGCTCTATGAGGGCAATGTTGTTTACGATAAGCTTATCTATCATTGGAATCTCCAAAGGGCCTGAGAGTCTTGACTATGTCATCTGCACTGAGAACATCTCGGCAAATAACCAAAACTGTATCGTCTCCGGCAACAGTACCCAAAATACCGTTATATTGACGTGAATCAAAGACTGCGGCAACAGCCTGTGCCATGCCTGACAAAGTGCGCAGGACAACCAGGTTATTGGCAGAATCAACAGAAACAAAAGAGCTGTTTATGATTGAAATGAATTTGTCATTAAGTGATACCTGAGCATATGAACCAGGTGAAACAAATCTCACAACTCCATTGTTGTCAGTTGTCTTGTGAATATTAAGCTCGCGCAGGTCTCTGGAAAGTGTGGCCTGTGTAGCAGAAACATTGCGACTAAGCAGAGCCGAAACAAGCTCCTCCTGAGTCTTAATAACATTCTCTCTGATAATATCTAAAATCAAACGCTGACGTTTATCCTTTAAAGTAGCCATATGTCCTCCTAGGCGCCAAATGCAGTATCAATTATAAAATCGACATTATAATTTTCATTCATTAAATATGATGTGTCAACAACCTTTTTACAATACAGCAAATATTCGATATTTCCATCTCCTCCTTTGATAGGTGAAGGAATCATGTTTATAACATTAATTCCAGAGGCCAAAAGCCCTGAAATTACACGCTTTGCGATAGTTTTGTGGAGCTTTTTATCCTTTACAATTCCGCTCTTTCCGAGGCCAACCCCCTCTGTTTCAAATTGAGGTTTGAGCAACAGGACGATTTGTGTGTTATTGTCTGAAAATGTATAAATTGGTTGTGAAATTTTAAGTAGTGAAATAAACGAGACATCAGACACAATTATATCTGGCAGTCCATTCAAGCATTCCTTTATGGTTTCAATAGACAGATTTCTAATATCTGTTTGTTCCAATGAGGTAACCCGAGGATCCATTCGGAGTTTTTGGTGCAACTGATCTTTGCCTATATCGACAGCCAGCACATGACTAGCCCCATGAGTTAACAGGCAATCTGTAAAACCACCGGTGGATGAACCTATGTCCAGAGCGGTTTTGCCACATGGATCTATGTGAAAGCTGTTGATAGCTCCATCGAGCTTGAGCCCTCCCCTGCCCACATAAGGCAAAATAGTTGACTCAAATGTTATGATGCTGGACTCGTCTACAGGTAGAGATGCTTTGGTAGAAACGACTCCATTGACACTAACGGAGCCCTGGGATATGGCATACTGAGCCTTAGCTCGGCTCTCAAAATATGCTTTTTCTACTAAAAATTGATCAAGTCGCATTGATTTCTCTCAATATACTATCAGCTATGTCCGTGGCAGTCAGTCCATACAGATGATCTACCTGACTAATACGGCCGTGTGTAATCGGAACATTGGGGTATCCAAATGTGTAAACTTTTGTGTTTGGCGCTACCTTTGACATGTGGGCCTGGACGGCCTCGCCGTAACCTCCTGCAGCGCACGAAGCCTCAATTACGGCAACGTGAGCATATCCTGACAACATGGTCTCAAGTTCAGGACTTATGGCAGGACATGTGGTGAGACAATTAATAACGCTGCAATTAATGTTACGCTCGTTAAGGATATTCTTAATCTCGATAGCCTTTGGTAGCTTGATACCTGTGGTCAGTATGGCCACATCTCCACCGGAACATATGAGATTTGGACAACTAATCCCTGGTGAAACATAGTCTGTCTCGGGTACAGATCCTCTGGGGTATCTGATGGCCACTGGGCCAGTTGCATCGAGTGTAGCATACTTAATGCATTGCTGCAGAGAGGCGAGGTCATAGGGCTCCAAAATTGTCATGTTTGGCATAGGCCTCATAAAGGAATAATCGTATAATCCCTGGTGAGTTTCGCCATCCTCTCCTACAACTCCGCTGCGGTCAATCAAAAACACCACGTGAAGATTCTGTAGACATACATCATGAAGGATCTGATCATATGATCGCTGCAGGAAGGTTGAATATATATCGACAACAGGAACCAGGCCAGAAATAGCCATACCAGCAGCCATTGTAACGGCGTGTTGTTCTGCTATTGCTGCATCAAAAAACCTGTGAGGGAATGATTTTTCAAACAGATTCATAGATGTTCCTGAGGCCATAGCAGCTACAACAGATACGATATTATCGTTTTGGGCGGCAACATCGCATAAGCATTGAATAGCAGCCTTTGACCAGGATAATCCTGTGCTAGATAGTGTTGCTCCAGATTCAGGATCAAAGGGTCCGATGCCATGAAATTTGTCAGGACTGTCAGATGCAAATTTGTAGCCCATGCCCTTAATTGTATTTACGTGCAATACAACTGGTGAATTGATGCTGAGGGCATTTTTGATGTAATAATTAAGCTCATCAAGATCGTGTCCATCTATAGTTCCTATGTATTTGAGCCCAAGTGACTCAAAGAACTGACCTTTTACAAAGATTCTCTTGATGACAGAAAATGTTAAGCTTATCCCCTTGGAAATAAACCTGCCAATACAGTTTTTGCTGAGCTTTGACTTGACATTATGCTTTGCCCTTTGGTATCCGCGGCTTACTCTCAACTTGCCCAGGGATTTTGATAATCCCCCCTTGTTACTGGATATAGACATTCCGTTGTCGTTGAGGATAATTAGCAACTGTCCATGATAATCAGATATATCATTTATTGCCTCATATGCCATACCGCCAGTCAATGCTCCGTCGCCGATAACGCATGCAACCTTGTAGTTCTCTCCCTTAAGGTCTCGACTTAGGGCCATACCAAAGGCAGCAGACACTGATGTGCTGCTGTGACCTGTATTAAATGAATCGCTCCAATCCTCAGATACCTTGGGAAATCCAGATAGTCCGCCCATGGTGCGAAGAGAATCAAAGTTGTCAGCCCTACCGGTCAGAATCTTGTGAACGTATGCCTGATGACCTACATCCCAAACTAATCTATCTACGGCTGTATTCATATTTCTCTCAAGGGCGAGGGACAATTCGACGACGCCTAGATTTGGAGCTAGATGTCCGCCGGTCCTAGAGACTTTTTCAACCAAAAAACTACGAATTTCTTGGCAGAGATCAGTCTGTTGAGACAAATTCATATTAACCAGATCTTGTCTGGATTTTATGCTATGAATCAGTGGATACATCATTTAACTCTAGTCTGAGCAGCCCTGGCGAATTCTGCCAGGAACCATCCCTTATCTCCTATTGAATTGGCAACTTCTACAGCCTCATCAGTGAGCTCAGCCAAATACCTTTTGGACTCATCTAATCCAAGACAGCTGACAAAAGTGTTTTTGGACATGTCAGAATCTCTGTTAGTCGCCTTGCCTAATATCGCAACATCGCCCTCGACGTCCAGGATATCGTCTCTTATCTGGAATGCAAGTCCAATGCATCGAGCGTAATTCTCCAGTTTGGCATACAACTCGCCAGACGTGCCACAAAGGTGCATTGGTCCGACTACTGCGGCCTCAAGCAGTGCACCTGTTTTGAGCATGTGCATGTCGATTAACTGATCTATATCAAGGGAGCCAGAAGAAAATTCGACGTCAATACCCTGTCCGCCAACCATGCCAGATAATCCGGCAGACTCAGTTAAAAACAGAGCAGCATTGGCATAATTGAGATCACCAGGACCAGACAGCGCAGACTCAAATGCCATTGCCTGCAGGGCATCTCCTGCCAATATAGCAGTGGCATTGCCAAAAACAATGTGGTTAGAGGGTCTGCCTCTGCGCAAATCGTCGTCATCCATGTCCGGCAGATCGTCATGAATCAGCGAATAAGTATGGATCATCTCCACAGCTGCTGCATATGGCAGCACATCTTCGATGTCCAGGCCCAGGATAGTGCCAACTGCCAAAGCTAAGACAGGTCGTATGCGCTTGCCACCACCTAATAAAGAGTATCTGACGGACTCAAAAATACTGGAAGAATTGGAATATTTGCCCTGAGAGGAAAACTCCTCAAGGTAATGCTCCACAGCCTTGAGATATTTGTTGTATTGAAGTGAATAATTATTGTCCATCTGGTGTGAAATTCTCCTCTTCAATGTTATTTTCGGATAGTGAAATTACCTTTGTGATGCGTCTCTCTGTCTCGTTGAGCTTTTCCATGCAAAACTTGGACAGTTCTGTGCCGCGTGTAAACAGGGTAATTGATTCGTCAAGAGTCAAATTGCCTGCCTGCAGCTTGGCTACAATGGAGCTAAGTTCCTGCTTAGCGGACTCATAAGTCATAACCTGATCAATCATTTTTCTCTACCTCCAATACCTGGCAACGGGCTAAACCATCGCGGAATTTTAAATTAATATTGTTACCAACCTGCAACTTCGACACATCGGTGATGGGGACACCTTGCAGGTCAGAAACAGCAGTATATCCTCTGTTAAGCACAGAAAATGGATTAAGGGCATTAAGTGCTGTATCCAATTTGTTTACTATCAGCTTGTCCTTAGATACGATTTCAAATACAGAATGGTTCATCGATGTTGTAATTGAGTCAAGGTCCATTCTCTGTAGGTTTACGTATTCATAAGGATCAGATAGGAATCTGTTGTTGCAGAGATTCTGGATAAATAGTTTCTCGTAAGAAAGAATACTCTTTAATCCCTTTTGCATAGAAAGTGTAAAATCTCTGATTCTGAGGGCCTCCTCAGAAATATTAGGGACAGCAAGTTCCGCGGCTGCGGAGGGTGTGGGAGCACGTAAATCAGCCACAAAATCGCAGATGGTAAAATCCGTCTCATGCCCAACAGCAGAAATAACCGGCAGCTGGGAGTTGTATACAGCGTGAGCTACAATTTCCTCGTTAAAGGGCCATAGATCCTCCAGTGAACCTCCGCCGCGACCGACGATAATAACATCTCCAAGGCGAAATTTGTTGGCGCAGTCTATGGCATAGGCAATCTGTTTTGCAGCGCTGGGGCCCTGAACCGCCACTGGTAACAGGCGAATATTTACACCTGGGAATCTGCGGGTGGATACATTGATAATATCGCGGATTACAGCTCCTGTGGATGATGTTATAACAGCTATTGTGCGTGGAAACTGAGGAATCGGAATCTTATGTTGCGGATCAAAATATCCCTGCTTTTCCAGGCGTTGCTTTAACTCCTCAAATTGTTGGGCCAAGGAACCCACTCCATCCTCTATCATGGACTTAACATATATCTGGTATGTGCCATCTCGCTCAAATACGGATACGGATCCTGTGACAATTACCTTGGTGCCATCCTGTGGCTTAAAGGTCAGTCCTGATACGTTGTTCTTAAACATTACGCACTTAATCAATGCAGAACTATCCTTGAGAGAAAAATAAAGATGGCCCGTATAGTGGGCCTTAAAATTTGAAATCTCTCCAACAACGGTGAGATTTTGTAGTGCAACATCACCGGAAATAATGGATTTTATATACTTGTTAACATCAGAAACTGTATATCTGACATCATTAGTTGAATTTGTCATGACTTGCTGGTAATAATGCTGCGAAGAACTCCATTAATATATGTGGTGGCATCGTCTGTGCTGTACTTAGAGGCAATATCTATGGCCTCGCTGGCGGCAACAGAATCGGGAATGTTGTCACAAAATAGGATCTCGTAAGCAGCTATTCTCAAAATGCAGAGATCAACTATAGGCAATCTGGAAATCTCCCAATTAACAAGACAATTGGAAATAATAGAATCAATAGACTCGGAATGCTCCTCAACGCCAGCAATAATTGTCTTTGCAAATCGCAAATCATCAATTGTCAGGTTGTCGCGACTCATCATGTCAAAATTGTCAAGGATGGTCTCTACGGATGTATCACCCGGTATATCCTGCAATCTATTCCTGTACATCATCTGCATCGCTGCAACTCTAGCGTCTCTCCTGCTCATAATATCTCCGACATTTTGTTATAAAATACTAAAAAATTATAACAAATTGGATGTTCATTTACAAGTCATTAGAACTTAGTCTTGATATATACATTGTCTAATGTAGTACCTGCATTTCTGGCTACCATATCGGCAATTTTAGTTGCTTCTATGCCAGACATTGATGTTGCTGCTACATATACATCAATGCTTCCATCTTCGAAAAAGTATACTATACAGTCGTCATATCCGCAGCTCATTACCATTGTCTCTAAGGATTTTTCTTTCTCTGTTAGTTCAGCCAGATCCATTTTTGATTCGTATGCCTGAGCCTTCGAATTTTCATCAGCCGTTTGATCCTCTGTAATTTTATCAAGTGCCTTCTGTCTGTCCTGCCTTAATGATGTTCTTTCAGTTTTTTCGTATGCAAAGAGGTTTGCGAGGCTATTTAGATCGGCATTAGCACTATCTGCATTGGCGACTATTTCTTGATTGGATTCTGAGTCTGATACCGCATCTGCGTAAATCATACTGCTTGTATTATCTTGTTGTGTATTATCCACCATCTCAGAAGTAGAATCAGGAGAATTGTTTACTTGATTTTTGCCACCAAAAACAATCTGTAATACTCCAACTAAAAACAATAGCATTGCAACACCGGCAATTATAAGCTGTTTTCTTTTTATAATCATCATTTTGACCTCACCAATTATTTGTTTTAGCACATTGTATGATTGTATGTCCTCAGTTATTACCTGCCTCATATACACATATTTTTGACAAAGAAACGCCTGTAATTACATGAACAGCAGTTTTTAATTTGATTTCTGTCTCCTTGTTTAAGTTTTTGCATAGTACAATCACACCCATTGGTGAACCCAATTCGTCATAACTAACATAGGTGTACGATTCTTCTACACCATTTATTTTGCTGAGGTATTGATCCAGTTGTGTAAATGAGGTGTTTGAGCAAGAGAAATCATCATCCGTAGCCTTGCTTGAACTAAATAGTTCAACACACGTCAGAATCAGCATTCCCGACAAAACAACTATACACAATATAGTTAGGACCTTTTTATCTTTTAGAATTTCTTTAATTTTTTCCATTTTACCCCCCTGAAAATATGGTTTTAATATGATCTAAAATAGTAGATAGCATTTCGATCACAATTCCTAGAATGCAAATCCCTCCGATTGCATCCAATATTTTTATTTCATTTTCATCATCCAAAAGTAATTTTATTGTCTGAAAAACAATCGAAATGGTTAATAATTTCATCTGCTCAGCCTTTCTATAATCCCACATAGACTGGATGACATTAGTATTGTGCAAATGGAAACAGACAGCATAATAGAAATTGCAATACTTCCAGCACTAATTCCATTTGTAATTGTTTTTGTTCCAGATAACTCCTCTAACAAAAACGACATCAGTTTTAGCTCACCTATTAACAACAACGCCCGTATCAGAGGAACTGCAGCCAGAGAGATAACAGAAGTCAAAACCATATTCCCAGCCGTAGATGCAATAGCGTTTAGTGAATCAAATACCAGACTGGACATCTCACCAAGGTCCTTGCCATACGTGGGTGATATGGTTCCTACTGATAGTTGAGCTCCTTTAATTGCTATATTTCCGTAATTGCCGACGACTTTACATGTTGCATTTATAAATGCAACTAATATTGTTGTAAGGGTGCCAAAGGTCCATCCAATAAATTTCCCTATTCCACCTGTTATAGCTGAGATGCTTCCCTGCCCTGTTGTTCCTGAAATACAGCTACATAGTCCAATTACACAGCAAGGACTGAATAAAGAAAGGCTTAGGTTGACATACGCCTCAGAGGCCAGCGGAATCTCCATTGTTCCTGCTATAAGTAATCCACTCATATCTATTCCCATTCCGCTGACATAAGCGATGATGCCGTTAATTGTAGTCACACATGTCAGCATGTAAGAACCACAGGATTTCAGTGCTCCATAGGCTATGGAATAAATCTGCAAAAGTATTCCGATAGTTGAGGAAAAGCACAATATTTGTACATACCTTTCTCCCACTTTAGAATTTAGGGATTTTACGATTATGATAACAATTAATAAAAGTATTACATTCGCAATGCTGACATGGATATCCAGATCTTTAACTAAAGGTGTATCCAATTGCAGGCCATCAATATGCAACTCTTCACTTAACTGATTGACTGTCATATGTAGCCTCCGACAGATATGGCCTTGATCGTGTCTGAAAATATAGAAATGCCGTATGCGCATATGTTGCAATAACCAACTGACTTGATTAACACGGCCAGGCCTCGTTCTCCTGTGGTATCAGCCAACTTCTCTCCAATGGATGTAATGAGAATTGTAGTTGTTATACCGGTTATCCTTGGATCAATTGTTACAACATGACTTGCTAGCTCGATACATTCCTGATACTTTTCTGCAAAAATTACAGATATTACAATTGCAGCGCATAGCACAGGAAAAACTGTAAACTTTGGATTAACCTGACTTAGCAACAATTTTCCTATTAATGATATCAAGAGAATTGTAATGCACATGATCATCATAGGCCTTTAAGTAAAACCAAAAGGCTGGATGCCTCCTTGGCTATTAATAGTAGAGATGTGATTGTGCCAGCAATGTAAATTAGTACGGAAATATCCTTTTTCCCTGCAGAATCAAGTAATATCGATAATAGCGATGTTACTATGCCAATTACAGCAATTTCAAAAATCAACTTCATATTTTACCCTCCGCTCTCAAAGTATATTGGACAACTTGTGAATATATGAGGGCATGTACACGATTTTAGGGCATAAAAAAACTGCAGACATTTCTGTCTGCAGTCATGCTCGAATTTATTAATTTACTTGCAGTCACAGCCACAATCGCAGCCGTCATCGTCGCAATCGCAGTCACCATCGCAGTCGCAACCACAGTCACAATGATCGCCCATCTCAAAACTGATAGCAAAATCCTTGTCACAGTTGTCGCAGTGCAATTCCATGCCACCCATTGCAACATCATCGTCATTGATGGAGAAAATAATCTCATGCTCACAATAGGGACAAGAAAGTGATAACAAATCCTCCTCCTCATTGTAGCTGCAGTCAAGGCACTCGCAATCGTCCTCGTCATCATGACAATGGCAATCACAATCACCATCGCAGTCACAATCACCATCGCAATCGCAGTCGCAATCATCGTCACAGTCACAATCGCAATGACAACCGCAGGAGCACTCCTCGTCCTCGAGAGCATCAAGATCGTCCAACTCGTCTAACTCAAAGAGTTCATCCAATGTCTCGTCGATAACATCTAAAGACTCGAATACGGTGTCCATATCGGAATTGAGCTCGTCCACTGTATCGATAAGCTCATCAACATTATCGTCAATCTCGTCAATACAATCCATAATTGACTTAAGAATGTCTGCAACCTCGGGGTTAGAAGAATGAAGCTTGTCAATCTTCTGCAGAATAGCTGTAAGTTTTCTGTTATCCATGTGGTCCTCCACAAATAAACTGTAAGTATTATTTACTTAACGCGCTCAAGATATTCGCCTGTTCTTGTGTCAACACGAATCATCTCACCCTCGTTGATGAACAGAGGAACTCTGACCTCAGCACCTGTCTCGAGAGTAGCATTCTTTGTAACGTTAGTAGCTGTATCACCCTTTACACCAGGATCGGCCTTTGTAACAAGAAGTTCAACAAATGTTGGAGGCTCAACGCCGAAAATCTTTCCTTTATAAGAAAGAACGGAAACTACGTCGTTCTCTTTAACAAACTTAAGAGAATCGCCAAGAACATCGGGTAAAATTGGGAACTGCTCAAAGGACTCCATATCCATAAAGATATCAGACTCTCCATCGTTGTAGAGGTACTGACACTCTCTACGCTCAATACGAGCAAGCTCCATCTTGTCTGTGGGGTTGAATGTTCTATCTACTGTAGCACCAGTTATTACGTTCCTAAGCTTAGTTCTAACGAAAGCGGAACCTTTGCCAGGCTTAACATGCTGGAACTCAATAATCTTAAATACGTTGCCTTCAAGCTCAAATGTAACGCCATTTCTAAAATCGCCTGCTGTAATCATAAATCCTCCAGTATAGTTGAATTATCCTAGTAATATTACTCTATAATTGTCCAATAATCAAGAATTGCTTATAAAATGATCAATTCCTTAGAAAATGAGCTTAAATTAATGTGAGATTCTCCATTTACTATGCTCTGATCCTCAATACGCACTCCGCCAAATCCATCAATATAGATGCCTGGTTCGCACGTAACAATCATGCCAGTCTTTAATACAGTATTGCCTGCTGCACTGGGACTAAGTCTTGGGGCCTCGTGTATCTCCAGACCAGTACCATGGCCTGTGCCATGTCCAAATCTAGGACCGTAACCAGCAGTTGTTATTATATTTCTGGCAATACTGTCAACATATTTGCCAGTAACACCTTCGCGAATACTTGCCTGAGCAGTCTCCTGTGCCTCCTTGACAATATTGTAAATTTCTACCATTTTAGGGTCTGGCGCTCCAACAAAAAATGTTCTGGTACAGTCGGAGCAGTAACCATCATACATACATCCAAAATCAATAGTCACAGGATCTCCCTGTTCAATTAACTTGTCAGATGCAACACCGTGAGGTAATGCGGATCGTTTGCCAGAAGCCACGATTGTAGTAAATGATACTCCAGATGCGCCTCTAAGCTTCATTTGATATTCCAACTCTACAGCAATTTGATGTTCAGATATGCCGGGCTTAATAATTGGCAAAATTGCCTCTAAAGATTCTGATGCAATGCGTGCTGCATTGATAGAGGCCTCAATCTCCGCCCTATCCTTAATCACTCTTATACCTTGGATGTACTCATCAACAAATGGGAAATCATCAATGGGTAATACTTCGTGAATGTCAATCCAAAACTTTGCAGAAACATCACTTTCAATAAACAAAGTCTTAATATTGGACTGACAAACAAGTTCTGCAGTAGCCTTCATTAAATTGTTGTTGGAATTAACAACCTTAAACCCTTTGCACTGTTCCTCACACTGCAAGGTATATCTAGAATCTGTAATAACATATTTGTCTTCGCCAATTAAAAGACAGTATGTAGAATCTCCTGTAAATCCAGAAAAATATCTGACATTGTAATCATTCATCAAAAGAATACCGTATTTTTCTGATGAATCTATGGCCTTAATTAATTTTTCGTAGCGAGAATGAATTGAATGTTCCTCAAACATGTTTTTCTCCTCCAAGATACTTTTTGATAGAATCTACAAAATTAAAATAATTTAAGCAATGGTCATCCAAAAGCACACCTGACATGTAAAAAGTAATGCGATTAATATCTGGCAAATGAGGTTCATTTGATAGTTCAATACCTGTTAATCTGGCTGCATTTTTGATAGTGCCAAGATTGCCATCAAAAATCTGAACACCCTTTGGCAGCAATTTTGAAATTGTGGATTTGAAATACAAAAAATGAGTGCATCCAAGAACGACTGAATCAACACCAGACATATCAATTGTCTGCAGTTGGCTGGAAATATATTTGATAACCTTTTCAGATGAAAAGTCGCCGGACTCGGCAAAATGGACTAACTGACCCATAGGCAGTCGAAATACCCTATCTTGTGCGTCAAATTTTTCTACAAGATAATTGAATTTGGTCTCTTTTAAAGTCAGGTCTGTTGCAAGAACAAGGACGTTGCCATCACAGGAGCTGAGTGCTGGTTTAAGTGCTGGCTCCATACCTATAACCGGGAAGGAGTATATATCGCGAAGAGCGCGCACAGCAACGCTTGTAGCTGTATTGCACGCAATAACAAGGGCGTCAATCCCCTCTTCGCTCAAAACCTTAGCAGCCCTCAATGTATAATCGAGAACCTGTTCTCTGGTTTTGGTCCCATATGGGGCATGCAAAGTATCCCCGTAATAGACAAAATCACAATCTTTATATAAAACAGCAGCATCGGCGAGTGCTGTTAACCCGCCGATACCTGAATCAAAAAAACCAATCTTCATTAACTTAGGTCCTACGTCTTTGTGATAAAGGCCTACCTAGTATCTCGCTATAGATAAAGGCCTTTTTAGCATTTTGAGAATACCTTAAATCCCGGATGTTTTCAAGTATTTCACTCTTTGATGCCGGTCGATCGTAGGCCGAATCTACATCATGTTCAACTGCACAATACTCCGGATCAGGTCTGAATTGTGGGGTTGAATTTTGTGAATTTTGAGATTCGTGACCATTTTTGTTTTTGGGAGGTGTTACAGCATTTGCAACACCTCTTGGACTAATCTTTAGAGACATAATCCACCTCTATATTAATTGTCCTCTTTGGCAATATTCTCTCTCATCTTGGTGTCAGCAATTACGTTCTGCATGTTGTAATAGTCCAATGCACCAAGTCTGCCTTCAGACAGAGCCTTTGCCATGGCTCTTGGTATCTCAGCCTCTGCCTTGATAACCTCAGCTCTCATCTCCTGTTCAAGAGCGATGGCCATTGCACGTCTCTCCTCGGCTTTAGCCTGAGCAATCTTCTTGTCAGCCTCAGCCTGGTCAGTTGTGAGCTGTGCACCAATGTTCTTGCCTACGTCGATGTCTGCAATATCAATAGAGAGAATCTCAAATGCTGTTCCTGCATCCAGACCCTTAATGAGTACAGTCTTGGAAATGGAGTCAGGATTCTCCAAAACTCCACTATGTGATTCAGAAGAACCGATGGTTGTAACAATACCCTCACCTACACGAGCAATAATTGTCTGTTCTCCTGCACCACCAACAAGCCTTTCGATATTAGCTCTAACAGTAACCTTTGCCTTAACTCTAAGCTCGATACCATTCTTTGCAACAGCTGCGATAATAGGAGTCTCGATAACCTTGGGATTTACGCTCATCTGAACAGCCTCAAGAACATTACGTCCTGCAAGATCGATGGCAGCAGCCTTCTCGAACTCCAGATTGATGTTAGCTCTCTGTGCGGCGATCAACGCATCAACTACGCGATCAACATTACCACCTGCAAGGAGGTGAGCCTCCAACTTGTTAATATTGACATTAATACCAGCCTTGGAGGCCTTAATTAATGGGTTAACAATCTTAGAAGGCATTACTCGTCTGAATCTCATACCAATAAGTGTAGAAATGCTGACCTTAACATTTGCTGCGATGGCAGAAATCCAAAGTCCCACTGGGAACAAGCTGCAGAGTATTCCTAAAAATACGATGATAGCCGCTACAATAATGAAGAAAATCTGACCTTCAAATCCTGAAGATGCTAAGTTAAGTGAGTAAAAATTATTCATGTTGATCTCCTTTATTTAATAGAATATTTTTGTTTAATTAATTCAAAATTCTCAGAAGTAATTAATGCGTCGACTTTGGTTCCGGTGAATCTCGCCAGATAGGTCCATCTGCCATACACGTAAATGTCTGAAATCATTGTAACATTAATTATGTATGACTTATGAGATCTGATCAAATAACTGTCGTCCAAACGGTCGTAAATTTCTGACAATGTCTCATTGGTAACAAATCTACCATCATTTACTGTGTAAATAACCGTGGACCTATCCTCTCTTTGTATGAGAATAATATCTGACATATTTATAAAACTGTAGCTATCCTTAGTCTTTACAACTAGTTTGTCCTGAGAGGGTGTCTTATCAAAGGAAATTACCGGCTCCATTTGGTATCGATTCAGAACCTTGAATACGTTGTTTAGTGTCTCCGTCACACGTTCGATATCGAAAGGCTTAACTATGTAGTCAAAGGCATAAACTCTGAATGCATCTGCCATATACTGTTGATATGCTGTCACAAAGACAATCTTTGTCATGGGGTCAATCTCGTGAATACGCTGAGCACATATCACACCATTGTCTCCTGGCATATCAATGTCAGACAAAACTAATTGAGGTCTATACATTTTGAAATAATCCAGAGCCTCGTCAGCAGATGATGCCTCCGCCACACAACAAAATCTATGATCTCGATCTATAATCTTTCGCAATAACAATCGCATACCTGGATCGTCGTCGCAAATCATTACTGAAATTCTATTTTGCTGATTTAACAATTATGTGTCCCTCATCAATCTTTGTAACAATAACTTTAGTACCAATTTCAATAAATTCGCCCTCTGTCAAAACATCGAGTCTTACACCATTAATATCGCAGGTTCCAGAAGGCCTTAGCGTGGATAGGGCTGTACCAACCATTCCAACATACATTTCCATATCTTGGTTAGTAGGTTGCCCAACAGATACTCCATCAATTGAATCCTTAAGAATCATTTTTGATGGAATTTTGCCTTTGCTCACCAAAACAAGAGTAATTGTAGTTAGCACTGCAAGTAATGCAAGCAACAACACCAACATGGCTAAAAACTGGAATATGTCCTTAGCAGTAAGTAGTATTGCAATCAAATAGCAAACTATGCCAGATGTACCAAATACTCCGAATCCTGGTACAAACATCTCGACAGAGAACATTATCGTACCAATGACTAACAGTAAGGCAGGTAAAAAAGTCAAATTTTCCATAAATGAGAAAAATCCGTCTGCTAAAAATAACATGTTAACCTCCTTTGTTTTTTATATACAGAGTATAGCATAAATTATGAATTTTTACTCACAAGAGGCTCAAATATACAAAAATAAGCCTGAATCGTCAGACAGGCTTATGCTTTGGAATTTGAACTAAGAAAATCTTATAATCGTCACGTTTTTTTATATCTATTGTGCCTTGGTATTCGGATAACAAATCGCGACATATGGCAAGTCCCATACCGGTCCCTCTATCGCCTTTGGTGCTGAATCCGGGATTAAAGATATTGGGGATATTGTTGTCGATAATTGGAATGCCATTATCCTCTATGGATAGATAGTGGCAATTAACATCCTCAGAAAGCAAAATATGTACCTCGCCTGATCCCCTCTCTAATATGGCATCTATGGCGTTATCTATAAGATTGCCCAAAATTCTGCAGACAAGCCACTCTGGCATAGGCAAGTCATCCTTAAAAGTAGAAAGAATATTCAGGTCAACGTGTATGTTATTATCCTCACATTTAGCCAACTTGGCCTGCAACAAAGCGTTAATTGCAGGACTATCTGTTTTTAAAAAGCGATTGATACTGCGAATATCGGAATATACATTATCAATATAATCTTTGGCATCACTGTAACTATCCATGCTGATCAAACCATGGATAACCTGTAGATTGTTAAGGAAGTCGTGCCTTTGCTTACGCATATCATTGTTAAGCTTATCAAGGTTATTATGTGATTCTTGTATTGAATCCGATAAATAAGATAACTTAATCGAAAAATTGCATAACAAATAACTTGAGATTGAATTGGCAATTACGAGCAAAATAACAAATACAAATGTATATATCTCTGCATCATTTTCGAATAGACTGTTTATCCTTTGATAATTCCTGAAATATTCGTAAAAGACAATAAACAAAACACCAAATAAAGAAGCTACATTCAACACTTTGCTAAATGCGATTATTTTACGGTATGTAGTGTTGTCTGTAGCCTTCTTTATCATAAGTTTGTCTTAAATCTCGTCAGAGTCGTCAGAATCCAAATCATCAATATAGATCTCTGGGATATCATCCTGAGGAGTTACATTTTTAGAAAAATATATGTCTCTGATCTTTGTCTCAATCTCGTTAAGTATTGTAGGATTGTTGCGCAGGAATAACTTAGCATTCTCCCTACCCTGACCAATACGATTGTCGTTATAGGAAAACCAGGAGCCACTCTTAAGGATAATGTTGTTAAGCACGGCAACATCAAGTATGCCACCTTCACGAGAAATGCCCTCACCATAGATGATGTCAAACTCTGCCTCCTTAAATGGAGGGGCTACCTTGTTCTTAACAACCTTAACGCGAGTCCTGTTGCCAATTATCTCGCTGCCATTCTTGATAGAATCAATACGGCGAATGTCCATACGTACGGATGAATAGAACTTAAGTGCACGACCACCAGTTGTAGTCTCAGGATTACCATACATAACGCCAACCTTTTCTCTCAGCTGGTTGGTGAACATAACAATACAATTGGACTTGCTGACAATACCAGCCAGCTTTCTCAATGCCTGAGACATAAGTCTTGCCTGGAGACCAACGTGGGAGTCACCCATCTCTCCATCAATCTCAGCCTTGGGAACAAGAGCTGCAACAGAGTCAACAACAATAATATCAACTGCTCCACTACGTACCAAAGCCTCTGCAATCTCCAATGCCTGCTCGCCAAAATCAGGCTGTGAAACAAGCAAATTATTAATGTCTACACCGAGCTTCTTAGCATAAACAGGATCAAGAGCATGCTCTGCATCGATAAATGCCGCAACTCCACCCTGCTTTTGTGCCTCAGCAACCACATGCAAACATACTGTGGTCTTACCAGAAGACTCAGGTCCATAAATCTCAATAATACGTCCCTTAGGAATGCCTCCAACTCCAAGTGCAATATCTAATATCATAGAACCAGTAGGAATAGCCTCAATGTTCATCTGGCTATGATCCCCCAGTCTCATAACTGAACCTTTACCAAACTGCTTCTCTATCTGTGACATAGCGGCGTCAATGGCCTTTAGTCTATCATTATTCATAATTGTCCTCCAAACACATCAAACATTTGTTCTTTTTCAAATATAATCCAATAATATCCCACTGTCAAGAATTTCTCTGTAATTTAATGCCAATCTTTGATTTGACTGTATCCAGAACCTTACTCGTCTCCTCTATCTTAAATAGAACAGATCCAGCAAAGTAAACCAGGACTCCCGCAATCACCATGCCTAAAACTTTGATCAAGTCAATTATCTTGGATGACAGGCTAAACATCTGAGGAATAATGTTTACATCCAATACTGTGCTTAGGGAATATACAGCAGCAGACATAATTACAGCACAAATAGTCATCTTAACAGCACCATGCAGAATATTCTTATATCCAAAATCTCCTAACTTGGTATACGTGAGCACACAAGTAACGATGCAAGTCAGCAGTGAGGCAGCAGCATACATGTATCCAATGGCAACAACATCCCAGTCAGTGAACCTGACAATCATTGTACCAAAAACTGTTGTCAATAGTACATTTATAAACGATAACAACAAAGGAGTTTTGGTATTGTGAGAGGCGTAAAAGGCCCTGTAGCAAAGGTAATCCACGGATTGGAAGACCATACAAAAGGCCATGCATCTTAATAAAATACCAATGTCGAAAATCAACGAATCAGATACATTATTGGACCACAGGAACACAGATGCAGCTAGCTGATCACTGAGGGCTACAAATGCAAATGCAGAGGGAATCACGAGGAACAGCACATATCTAATGCTGGATCTCATAGTATCCTTAAAAAGCGAATTTTCGCCCTTTGCAAAGTATTCACTTATGGATGGCAGCATGGCTGTTCCGATGCCAGCTGCAAAAATACCATATGGCATTTGCCATAGGTTATTGGCGTCATTTAAGGCAGTGACAGCTCCTGCGTCGTAGAACTGAGTAAATGTCTTAGTCACGACAACATTGAGTTGCACTAGAGCAGAAGAAATCAATGTTGGTATAGCGAGAGTCAAAAGACTAATAAAAGCCTCATGATGTATGTCAAAAGTAAATGTGTAGTTCTTAAGATGTCTGGATGTAAAAGCAATTTGAATGCACATATATGCAAATGAACTGGCTAAAACTCCAAGAGCAACATTAATAATGTTCCCTCTGAACGCAAAAATGGCAATGCAACAACCAATATTGTAAATAGTAGGACCGTATGCGGCTGCAGCAAATCTCTTATACGAGTTCAGAATGCCGTTCATAAAGCCTGTAACCATCATACAGGCAACAGAT
The DNA here is from genome assembly GCA_045588325.1 of Clostridia bacterium. Taxonomy (GTDB): domain Bacteria; phylum Bacillota; class Clostridia; order RGIG7378; family RGIG7378; genus RGIG7378. The sequence goes on along the minus strand of JAZNEA010000069.1, from coordinate 2,464 downwards.
GGAAACAATATTCTGATCAGAGTTGCTACAATATTGCGATAGTATTCTGGATTGCTGGAATTTAAGGCATATTGCGGAAACCAGAGATCAAGAATTTGTCTTGAGAAAACCATGCCAAGTCCACATACAACAAGTAAAATGCACATGAAAACATTAATAAATGCACTGGTTCCTACCCATCCTCTCTGCTCCTGTTCTTTGCCGCCTGAGATATATTGTGTCATAACTGGAATCAATGCAGAAGCAATGGATCCCCCCAAAAGCAAATAATAGAAAAAGTCAGTTATCGTAAATGCGTAATTGTATCCATCAGTCAATAAACTGTCTGAAAAACAATTTACAACCAGCATTTCACGCAAAAATCCTGTAATTCTGCTGACAATCAGAGAACTCATTACTATAATTGCGGACCAAGCTATTCGATTATTTACTCTCTTAGACAAGATGAACCTCACTAATTAAAAGTATTAATGTAGAGCCTGTGTAGAGCCCTGGTACATGCGGTATAAAACAATTGCCTACCTGCCATATCCTGGGGATAGTCTTTGGAATTATGAATAATAACATTATCAAATTCTAATCCCTTAGCCATAAAGACTGGCATAATGGTAATTTCTCCTGGGACAATACCGGCGACTGCAGATGCGTCATTAAGTAGTTTGCGACAAGGAATTCCATTGCGTAAAAGTATATCATAGCATTTGTTACATTGTTCAATGTTTTTGCACAATATTGCAGTGCTGGAGCCATGCGCAATTTTGCCCTTGATAAGGTTAATATACTTTGAAAAATCCTGTAATGTGGCGGATTTGTTAAACTCAACCGGATCTCCGTGTCTTACAATATTTTCACCAGAGACACCTCCTAATATGCCGGAGCAGTACTCGCTGATCTCAGAAGTTGAACGGAAGCTCTTTGTAAGTCGTACTGAAGTTACGCTTACATCCTTAAAGGCGTGTGGTATCTGATACAAATTGTCCTCACCTGTGTAGGCATTAACCCGTTGATTTGGATCCCCCAGACATGTAAACGAGGCCGATGGATAAAGCCACTTTAACAGTCTGAATTGGAGGTATGAATAATCCTGTGCCTCGTCTATTACGACATGGAGTTTGGTTTTGTCACAGTCAACAATACCTAAAATGAGACATGCCAAAGCATACGCACACAAATCCTCATATTGAATCAGATTAAAAGATGATGCCTCTGAGTAGGATTCCCATGCGTCATTAAGGAGTTCTGTTGGTAAATTTGATGAAATCCTGCCATTTGCCAACCTCTTAAGAAACGTCCTGTAAATAGCATAAACATTTAATGATGTTATGTTGTTAAGCTGCGCCATAAGTTCATTTACATGTCCTCGAACCATGTTCCTGCACCGGGACATAATCTCTGATCCATCACCCAATATGGTGGAACTTTCTGTCTCCATGGCGAACAACCTTTGAGTTTCTTTTTCTGCCCAAGACAAAATTGCAGCATTGCCAGCATTACGTATTCTGTTAAGTCTCATCTGTATGTTGAGTCCAGGGTAGGAACTGTAATAAAACTCCTCCATGTCCCTGGCACTGAATACAATATTTCCATCGACAGACAAATCTTTAAATCTCTTGTATCCAATTGACTCCAAACTTAAAAATCTTTCTAGAGTATCAGTGAATTCTCTGGAGGATTTAACCATGATGGAATGCCTGCGTTCGTCAGATATATTTGACGCAGCAGTATTCATAAACGACATGGAACCTTCTATCTTAAATCCATCAGGGATAGGGATATTGTGGGGAATAATTCCGGAAAATACATCTGTAGGTACAGTATCTTCTCCTAAACTGGGCAAAACATCCGAAATATAGTCGTTAAAGATATTGTTCGGTGAAAGAATCAATATGGAGTTTGAATTAAACGACTTGCGCGACTTATACATAAGATAAGCAATTCTGTGCATGGCCACAGAAGTTTTGCCAGAGCCGGCTGGACCTGAAACAACCAATACACCGCCAGGCGCAGATTTAATTACGCTGTTTTGCTCTCTCTGAATAGTGCTGACAATATTTTTCATATGAGAGGATGTGTTTTGCTGTAATAACTCGATTAACAACTGATCCCCAATGGCGACATCAGAGTCGAACATAAACACAATCTGGCCATTGGCAATCTTGTACTGGCGCTTGCGTGTCAATTGTCCAACAATCTTATATCCCCTGGTCTCGTATTGGGCAGGACCAATATCGCTGTCGTAATACAGACTGCTGATGTCTGCTCTCCAGTCAACTATAAGCACGTTACCATCGTCGTCGTTAAGATTGCCAATACCGATGTAATAGTCGTCAGTTGATGTCTCTCCATCTTCTAAGAATGAAATCCTGGCAAACCATGGAGAATCTATAATCCTATTCAGGAAGTCCAGCTGTCTTGCATTTCGTTCTCTCCTGTAAGCCATCTGCTGCATATCAGACAAATAAAT
>JAZNEA010000068.1:0-1776 GCA_045588325.1 Clostridia bacterium | reverse complement strand
CCCACAGCGACACCAGCAGCTAAGCCCACAGCGACACCAGCAGCTAAGCCCACAGCCACGCCGACAGCTACGCCCACAGTGACACCGACGGCTACGCCGACTGCAACAGCGACACCAGGAACTAAGCCTACAGCGACACCTGCACCTAGTCACACTGAAACGACAACCGCAACACCTGCGCCTGTTATCACTCCGACAGCTACACCGGTAGCGACTCCTACACCAGATGGGGTGCAGGTACAGCCAACGGTGACGCCGGAAGTGGATATGACAACAACGCCAGAGCCTCAGCCCACGACAGGCACGATGGATGATCCCACCCAGGAGCCAGAAGGGGCAGGCACATCACTGCCGGCAGATGGCCCAGAGGGCAGTTCTTCTGGCGAGGTAGTTGGATCGGACATAGTAATTGGAGTGGTCATAGCCTCAGTTATAGTGATTTTTGTAGGAGCGGCACTTATAATCACAAGAAAAAGGGGAGATAAGACGACATAATTAGTCGTCTTACTGATGACAGGAAACACGAGATGCCGTGTAACATAATTTTTTGTGTAGAATGAATAAAAATAGCCTGAAAGTTCATGGTATTTTCTGCTAAATTTTATTAAATAAGACCCAGGAGAAGTGTTGATTTTCCTGGGTTTTTATATTAATATAACTAGGCTTGCGCATTAAGGCGCATGAAATCGTAACGATGATGTGTGAGATTGCAGCGAAATGCTGGTAACTCATACGGAGAATGTCCGGTTCATCGAAACAGGGCGACAAGAACTGTAGTATTTCTGCGAGGCAGTTGTGTGTCAACCCAGGGGGAGGATTCTGGGGCCAGCTTTGGTTGGTCTTCGGGTCTGGAGTTCTGGGTTTTTGTATGAAAGCTGATGATACACACGGCGGCGTGGAGGTTCCGGTTAATTGTCGAAAACAGTTAATCTAGGAGGTTAGAAAAATGGCAAAGGCCCAGAAGGTAAGGATCAGATTGAAGGCATTTGATCACGTAGTATTGGATGAGAGCGCAGCAAAGATTGTAGAGTCTGCTAAGAGAAACGGCGCAAAGGTTTCAGGACCTATTCCGTTGCCCACAGAGAAGGAGATTATCACAATCCTTAGATCTCCCCACAAGTACAAGGATTCTCGTGAGCAGTTCGAGATCAGAACTCACAAGAGAGTTATCGACATCCTCGACCCCAGCCCCAAGGCAATTGATTCTCTCATGAAGATCGAGTTGCCCGCAGGCGTTGAGATTGAGATCAAGGTCGGCTAATTAACGTCAATTATACTTTCGACATTGTCGAGGGTATTTACTAGGAATAGACGTGGACAATCTATTCCCGGTCACGTTCATCTAGATGGGCTTACGAGTTACATAGATGAACCAATAACCAAGAGGAGGTAATCACATGAAATCAATGATTTTAGGAACTAAGATCGGAATGACACAGATTTTTGATGAGTCTGGCCTGTCCATTCCGGTAACGGTCGTTAAGTCCGGACCGTGCACTGTTGTTCAGGTTAAGACAACAGAGAAGGACGGTTATGAGGCCGTCAAGGTAGGCTATGGTGACGTGAGAGAAAAGTCAGTCAACAAGCCTGATATGGGTCAGTTCAAGAAGAACGGCCTGACAGCTACCAAGTATCTTCGCGAGTTTAAGTTGGATGACTGCTCCAAGTACAACGTAGGCGATGTTATTAAGGTAGAGGATATGTTCAATAACGGAGACGTTGTCGATGTTACAGGAACATCCAAGGGCAAGGGCTACCAGGGTACAGTTAAGCGTT
>JAZNEA010000067.1:0-13614 GCA_045588325.1 Clostridia bacterium | reverse complement strand
TTGCGGGAGTAGCCGGCGACCTTTGGTTACTTTGGGTCGATTGAGCTAATAACCAAGAGTTAAGAGATAATAAAGTGGGTAAGCGAATAGTTGACGAACTTTCAACTTTTCACTCTTCGCTTTTCACTTTTCACTTTTCACTCTTCACTCTTAACTTTTCACTTAACGAAGCTCCGCTTCGCTCAGTTATTCTGTTCTCAGAGCTATAACAGGGTCTCTGTTAGCTGCAAATCCAGAAGGAATAAGTCCAGAGATAAATGTCAGGAATACGCTGATGGCTACCAGAATGCCTGCGGGCAGCAGAGGCAGCGTTACCAGGTTGGGGATATCTGACAGGGATTCCAGTATGATATTGGCAGGAATCGTCAGCAGGAATGTGGTTCCGATACCAACCAGTCCGGCGATAAAGCCGATTGATACGGCCTCGGCGTTGAATATTCTGGAGATATCTCTCTTGGAGCCACCAATACTGCGGATAATACCGATCTCCTTGGTTCTTTCCAGTACTGAGATGTAGGTGATAATACCGATCATAATGGAGGAAACAACCAGAGAAACTGATACGAATCCGATGAGAACATATGAGATTACATCAATAATTGTAGTTACAGATGATAGCAACAGTCCAACATAGTCGGTGTAGCGAATCTCCTTGCCCTCGGGAGCGTTGGCGTTGTACTCGCGGATCTTCTCCTCGATGAGGTCCTTGGATGCGAAATCCAATGGGTACAGGTTAATCTGGCTGGGGTCATCCATGGTTGTGTACTGGATAAGCTTAAGGTTGCCCTCATAGGTGTTTTCTGTTGCCTTGGGGGTGAAATAGGGCTTGAACATCTCGATGATCTGCTCTTCAGTCATGTTGGCAAACATAGCCTGCATCTGTGCTCTCTGCTCATCGTTGAATTGGTCGCTATTTACCAGAGCCATTACCATATCCATTGTAACCTCAACACCTGTGTCATCGACCACAAAGGAAAGGCCTGTGAAAATGTCTGTGTCGGGATTATCCAACTGTGCCTTGGCAATATCGCTATTTGCAACCTGATTTACTACATACTCAGTCAAAAGGTGGGAGTATCCAACAACGCCGGAAAGGGAGGAGGCAACAGCATCCTCAGAGGCCTCTACAATACCAACAACCTTAAGGGTTAAACCGTTATTGATGGCCTGCTGGAGCTTAATGCTGTCCTTGCTGATATCTACCCACAGCCCGGTTGCCTCGTCGTACTCATAGTAGTCTGTTGGCAGGAGTAACTTGTATGTCAGGCTCAGGAGTTCATCGCAGGCATACTTGTCGCGGACGTCGTAGGTGTACTCTGTGTTGGTCATAATGCCCTGCATCATCTCCCTGAGCTCGTTCTCTGTCAGCAGGCCAAGGGCGATTAGACTGTAGTCGCTGAGAGTACTGTCATCTGCGACAATAACAACTTCGTCATATGCCTGGGGCCATCGTCCCTGGATTATGTCATACTGCGAATCCAATATTTCCTGATTTGGCAGCAGTTCACTCCAGGATTGCATCTGGGACGTCATCATCTCAGAGGACATATCGGAAGATGAACCGAAGGAACCCATGGACTCTGTCAATGTGCCAGGGTTGACCTTGATGGGGGCCTTGCCCTCTACATTAGTATAAACGTTGAGGTCTACTCCGTACTGGTACTGTATGCACTGGGTTATGTCTGCGAATCCGTTGGCAGGGTTGTCGATGTGCTGTTTAAGGCTGTGCAGGTCATTCTCCTGCAAACCCTGTGACATAGATGTAAGGAGGTCTTCGATGAGAGGGAATGTGTAGATATATCCCTCCTCTTTGTCCATATTAATGAGATGGTTCATGGATTCCTGCATGGACATGGCCATCTGACCTATATTCATGGTCTCAGCACCGATAGACAGGGGGTATTTGGACAGGGTTTCCTTTTGAACCTTGTCGATATAGTTGTGAACACCTGTTGACATGGAGAGGATCATGGCAATTCCGATAATGCCGATGCTGCCTGCAAAGGATGTCAAAATGGTGCGGCCCTTTTTGGTCCACAAGTTGTTGAGGGACAGAGAAAGGGCAGTCCACAGGGACATGTTCTTGATCTTGAGGTTCTCCTTGGCATCCTTATGTGTGTCAGGTCTCAGGGATTCGTCCTCCTGACCATCGTAGGGGTTGGTGTCTCCGATGACCACACCATCCTGGAGGCGGACGATACGCGATGCATATGCGTCTGCCAACTCGGGGTTGTGAGTAACCATAATAACCAATCTGTCCTCGGCAACCTCCTTAAGCAGATCCATAATCTGGACGGAGGTCTCGGAGTCCAATGCACCTGTTGGCTCGTCGGCCAGCAGAATCTCCGGGTCGTTGACCAGGGCACGAGCAATTGCAACTCTCTGCATCTGTCCACCGGACATCTGGTTAGGCTTTTTCTTGAGCTGGTCGCCCAGACCAACCTTCTCCAGTACGGCCTTAGCTCTGGCACGGCGCTCCTCCTTGGATACACCGGATAATGTGAGGGCCAACTCTACATTGGAGAGAACGGTCTGATGGGGGATGAGGTTGTAGGACTGGAAAACAAATCCTACAGAATGGTTACGATAGGCATCCCAGTTGCGATCTGTGTACTGTTTGGTGGAAACCTGGTTAATAATCAGGTCTCCGCTGTCGTAGCGGTCCAATCCTCCCAGGATGTTAAGCAATGTAGTCTTGCCACAACCAGAGGGGCCCAGAACAGCCACGAACTCGCTGTCTCTAAAGGCCACGGACACGCCATTGAGCGCACCCACGGTCACATCACCCGTGGTATAGGTCTTTACAATGTTAGTTAATTTGAGCATTTATACTTCCTCTCTAAGCAGGTCTTTACCTGCGAATTGAATAATTAGTGATAATACCACAACTATCCATAGCATATCATACACCAATTATACACGCAAAAAACACATATAATGTAGTATAAAATCATAAACAAAAAATAAAGTTTTGGAAAACTTCCCTGAAAGGGCTTGACTATTTTTGGGAGCAGGAGAGGCCGGAGGACAAAAACTGCTCAAAACTCAAAATTTTGCCTCCTGACGACAGGTGCATTTTATTGCAAAAAACGGCATATTTATTAATCTGAAAAAATACAAAAAATTGCATATTTAGGGTCAAAAGCGTGTTGTCAACAACTATATGTTGTGTTACAATCATCCCGATCGCTGCAAACGGCTGGTCAGACAGAGGAGGTTCACATGCGTATTGGCGGAATACAAAAGCTCACGTTACTGGACTTTCCGGGGCACGTGGCATGCACCGTTTTCACCCATGGTTGCAACTTCAGGTGCCCGTTTTGTCACAACAGTCTCCTGGTCAACAAGACGCCAGATGAGCTGTTGGATCCTCAGGAGGTTTTGGATTTTCTGAGGGGCAGGACGACTATTCTGGATGGAGTTGCCATCACGGGAGGAGAGCCGCTGCTCCATAGCGACATTGGGGACTTTATCTCTCAGGTTAAGGACATGGGATACAGGGTTAAGCTGGACACCAATGGTTCTTACTACGAGAGATTAGCGGGTCTTATAGACGATGGCCTGGTTGATTACGTGGCCATGGATATTAAGAATTCCCCGGAGCGTTACGGAGAGACAGCTGGCAACCACTTTGTCTATCCACAGGTGGAGCGCAGCATCGACTTGTTGCTGGAGGGCAGAGTTCCGTACGAGTTCAGGACCACTGCTGTAAGGGAGCTACATACGCCAGAGGATTTTAGCTCCATTGGACAGCGCATAGCTGGTGCCCAGAGGTATTACATCCAGTGCTTTAAGGATTCCGGCGATATTTTGCAACCAGGATTGACAGCCCCCACCAGGGAGCAGCTGGAGCAGTTCCTGACAGCGGCCAGGCAGTATGTGCCAGAGGCCCAGCTCAGGGGCATATGACAAAGTTATAGTATTGAGTAAGATATTTTAAAGGAGAGGAACAACATGTATCAGGTAAAAAAGAGAGACGGTAAGGTCGTCGCATTTGACATCGCCAAGATTGTAGACGCTATTAAGTTGGCATTCGAGGCACAGCAGAAGCAGTACAATGAGTCTATCATCGACTTTTTGGCACTTAAGGTTACATCTGACTTTGAGCCCAAGGTTAAGGATGATTTGGTAGAGGTAGAGGATATTCAGGACAGCGTTGAGACCGTTCTGGTTCAGGCAGGTTATGCAGATGTTGCCAAGGCTTACATCCTGTACCGTCGCCAGAGAGAAAAGCTCCGTAATATGAAGTCTACAGCCCTTGACTACAAGGAGATCGTAGATAATTACCTGAGGATTAATGACTGGCGAGTTAAGGAGAACTCCACCGTTACATATTCCGTAGGAGGACTTATTCTGTCCAACTCCGGTGCTATCACAGCTAACTACTGGCTGTCTGAGGTATATGACGACGAGATCGCCAATGCCCACAGGAATGCAGACATCCATATTCACGATCTTTCCATGCTTACAGGTTACTGCGCAGGATGGTCCCTCAAGCAGTTGATCCAGGAGGGTTTGGGCGGCATCCCCGGCAAGATCACATCCTCTCCAGCTAAGCATCTGGCAACACTTTGCAACCAGATGGTTAACTTCCTGGGCATCATGCAGAATGAGTGGGCTGGAGCACAGGCATTCTCCTCCTTTGACACATATTTGGCACCATTTGTTAAGGTGGACAACCTCTCCTATGAGCAGGTTAAAAAGTGCATCGAGTCCTTTATCTATGGCGTAAATACTCCCTCCAGATGGGGTACTCAGGCACCCTTCTCCAACATCACGCTTGACTGGACAGTTCCCAACGACCTTGCAGAGCTTAACTGTATTGTAGGCGGCAAGGAGATGGACTTTAAGTATAAGGATTGTAAGAAGGAGATGGACATGGTCAACCGTGCATTTATCGAGGCCATGATCGAGGGCGATGCCAACGGCAGAGGTTTCCAGTATCCTATTCCAACATACTCCATCACCAGCGATTTCGACTGGTCCGAGACAGACAATAACAAGCTTCTCTTTGAGATGACAGCCAAGTACGGCACACCTTATTTCTCCAACTACATCAACAGCGATATGGAGCCCAGCGACGTTCGCTCCATGTGCTGCAGACTTCGTCTCGACCTGCGCGAACTGCGCAAGAAGACTGGCGGTTTCTTCGGTAGCGGTGAGAGCACAGGTTCCGTCGGTGTTGTAACTATCAACATGCCCAGAATTGCATATCTGGCCAAGGATAAGGACGACTTCTTTAAGAGACTGGACCACATGATGGACGTTTCTGCACGTTCCCTCAAGGTTAAGAGAGACGTTATCACCAAGCTCCTGGAGGAGGGCCTGTATCCCTACACCAAGAGATACCTTGGAACATTTAACAACCACTTCTCCACAATCGGTCTCGTTGGTATGAACGAGGTTGGCCTCAATGCCAAGTGGCTGCGTAAGGACCTGACACACCAGGAGACACAGGAGTTCACTAAGGAAGTTCTCAACCACATGAGAGAGAGACTGGCCGACTACCAGGTTAAGTACGGAGATCTGTACAACCCCGAGGCAACACCTGCAGAGTCCACATCCTTCCGTCTGGCCAAGCATGACCTTAAGAAGTTCCCTGACATTATCACAGCTTCTGAGAATGGCAAGACACCTTACTACACCAACAGCTCACACCTTCCTGTAGACTATACAGACGACGTATTCTCTGCATTGGATATTCAGGACGAACTGCAGACTCTGTACACATCAGGTACAGTATTCCATGCATTCCTGGGCGAGAAGCTCCCCGACTGGAAGGCTGCAGCTGCACTTGTTCGCAAGATTGCTGAGAACTACAAGCTGCCCTACTACACCATGTCCCCCACATACTCCGTATGTACCAACCATGGTTATATTTCCGGTGAGGTATATGAGTGCCCCGAGTGTAAGTCTAAGACAGAGGTTTACAGCCGTATCACAGGTTACTACAGACCAGTACAGAACTGGAACGACGGTAAGGCTCAGGAGTTCAAGGATCGTAAGATTTACAAGGCTGCAGAGTCCATGGCAAACTTTGACAAGCTCCATGGTTCCCGCGTAGCTGAGGAGCAGTGCTGCTGCTGTGAGGCAGAGGAGCCACAGGTTCAGGATCAGGTAATCCTCTTCGCCACCAAGACATGCCCCAATTGCCGCATGGCCAAGACATTCCTGGACAAGGCAGGCATCAGCTTTGTAGAGATTATGGCAGATGAGAACCCTGATTTGTGCGCACAGTATGGCATTACTCAGGCACCCACACTCATTGTGGTAAAGGACGGAAACACACAGAAGATCGTTAACGTTTCTAACATCCGCAAGTTTATCGAGACAGTATAACAGGAGCAAAAATGTACGACATTATCGTTATCGGTTCAGGCCCCGCAGGTCTGACAGCAGCGATATACGCAAGACGGGCTGAAAAGTCCGTCTTGGTTATCGAAAAGGAAACATTTGGCGGAGAGATAACACATTCCCCCAAGGTAGAGAATTATCCAGGCGTCAGGGAGATCAGTGGCGCTGACCTGGGCGAAAAGCTTATGGATCAGGCATTAAACCTGGGCGCAGAGATTGAGATGGATACATGCGTGGACATCCGCAAGGGCGACAATTTCACCGTTGTCTGCGAGAGAGAGGAGTATTCCGCTCGCTCAGTTATAATTGCCAGCGGATCCAAGCATCGCCGTCTGGGACTGCCTCGTGAGGAGGAGTTGACAGGCAAGGGCATCTCATATTGCTCTGTGTGCGACGGCCCCTTCTTTAGCGGCAGGGCAGTTGCCGTAGTTGGCGGAGGAAACAGCGCTCTGCAGGAGGCAGTACAGCTCTCCGAGCTCTGCTCCCACGTGACCATCCTCCAGAATCTGGATTTCCTCACAGGAGAGAAAAAGTTGCAGGACATCCTGGCAAATAAGGACAATGTGGACATTGTCTTAGGAGTTACTGTGGCCGAATTTTTGGGAGACGATGAGCTGACAGGCCTTGTCATAAACCACAAGGACGGAACATCATCTACAGTAGAGGTGGATGGAGTGTTCGTTGCCATTGGCCAGCAGCCGGAGAATCAGCCCTTTGCATCGGTGGCAACCCTTGACCAGTATGGTTATATAGTTGCTGATGAGAGCTGCGAGACAGGCACTCCTGGCGTATATGTGGCCGGAGACTGCAGGACCAAGGCTATTCGCCAGGTGGTCACAGCATCCGGAGACGGAGCAGTAGCAGCTATTAAGGCATGCAAATTTGCTGAGGAGCATAGATAATGATTGGACCTGAGGACTATTTGGAACCAAATTGCCCCATTTGCAGACAGCATGGCACTAAGGTGCCGGCTAAAATGGATATGCAGTTTGTGTACGACCACTTAGATTCCTTGTATGGGCCAGGACACTTTGCACAGGCAGGGCAGTTCCTCAGGGATTGTTTGGCTGCCACAGAGGAGACTGGCGACGTTACTGGCAGGCTGCTTGTCATTAACGAACTGCTTGGATACAACAGGCAGTACGGATCTGCTGCAGACAATATACCCTTTTTTGACATAATCCCGGACCTGATTTACAGGTCTGGGTTTTCTGGTTCTGTGGATGCAGGCACTACCCTGATTAATATGGCAACAGCCATGTTGGCATTGGATCAGCCGGACAAGGCCATCCCACTATTTGCCGAGGCGTCTCGCATATATGCGGATAATATGCCTGCAGGAGATGAAAGATTCGCCCCCTTGTACAACAATATGGCAGGTGCATACAGACAGGCAGGTCAGCTGGATATGGCGGAGACATGTTATTGGCGGGCCATACGCATATTGGACAGGGGAGCATTCAGGCCGGATTTGGCCGTTACATACGTTAATCTGGCCAGCGTTTATCACCAGGTGGATCCAGAGGATCCCAGGGTAGAACAATGTTGCAACCAGGCTATATCACTATTTGACAGACATCTCAATCTGGAGGATAGCTACTATTGTTATTCCTGTCGCAAGTGCGCGGAACCCCTGGCACACATGGGGTATGCGGATGTGGCCCAGGAATACAAAAATCGTGGATTAGACGACAATTTGACTTAAGAGACACAAAACGATGAATGGCATAAAAAGAGCCCAAAACCTTTATACTGCTTACGTTTCAGCCCTCATAGACAGGGAGTTCTCTCAGTATGCCCACAGGATAGCAGTCGGTATATGTGGACAGGGCTCGGACTGTTGGGGATATGACGACAGCGTGTCCAAAGACCACGACAACGACACAGGATTGGTGCTGTGGTTGGACGATGAGACCTATGGAGAAATCGGCCGCGCATTGGGCGAGAAATACCATGATGTGCTGCATGTTGCCCTGGACCGAAGGACGTGCGACCACAACCCGCGCAAGGGGGTTCACACAATATCTGGATTTTATCAGCAGCTCGTTGGAGGGTCTGAGGGTCCACAGACATGGGAACAATGGATGAGTATACCATCTCATTACCTGGCAGATGCCACAAATGGCGTTGTGTTCAGGGACGACCAGGGGGAGTTTTCCAGGATTCGACAGCATATACTGTATGACATGCCGGAGGAGGTTCGCCTCAAGAAGATCGCTGGTAGGTTGGCTCTGGCGGCACAGTCAGGCCAGTACAATTACGCCCGGTGTCTGGATCATGGTGAGCGGGAGGCAGCGGAGATGGCACTGGCCCAGTTTGTGGAACACAGTCTCCAGCTGATTTATCTGCTGAATTTTCAGCACGCCCCATATTATAAGTGGCAGTTCAGGCATCTCAGGGAGCAGGGGATTATGTCGGATGCCGTGGAACTCCTTAGCAGGATCAGCCTTAATCAGTGCGATAGGGTGCGGACAATCGAACAATTTGCTGCGATTATTGTATCTAAGTTGAGGCAGCAGGGGCTTACCACCACCCCCAGCGACTATATGGAACACCACGGACAGCAGATAATGGACAACATCACCCACCCGGCCATAAGAGCACTACATTTAATGCACGTATAATGACGAGTTTGTAAAAGTGTTGATTGAGGGCATATAATAGGTGTAATATTCAACGGATTCAAACAGATTATTTAGGGCTATGCCCATTTCATAGAAAAGGAAACAATATGCCAAGAAATGTAAAGAGAATTTATGTGAGCAAGAGCAAGACAGAGGAGCCTAAGGTTGTTGCTCCTAAACACAAGAGATCTAAATCTAAGAATAAGCTAAAGGTCATCCCCTTAGGCGGAATGAACGAGATCGGCAAGAACATCACCCTGTTCCAATACGGCAATGATATCATCATCGTGGATTGCGGAATGGCTTTCCCTTCTGATGAATTGCTGGGAGTTGACCTGGTCATACCGGACATGTCATTCCTGGAGAGCAACAGAGAGCAGATCAGGGGAATGGTTCTGACCCATGGCCATGAGGATCACATAGGTGCCATACCATATGCCCTTAAGGAGATGGATATTCCGATATACGGCACGCGATTGACTTTGGGCATCCTGGGACGCAAGCTGGAGGAACATGACCTGCCCTTTGAGCCTCAACTAAACACAGTTAACGCAGGTGAATCCGTGGAGCTGGGATGTTTTACAGTGGAGTTTATCCATACCACCCACAGCATAGCAGATGCAACGGCTCTGTGTATCACCACTCCAGTAGGCAAAATAATTCACACCGGCGACTTAAAGGTGGATTATACCCCCATTGATAGTGAGCCCATTAATCTGTCCAGATTTGCAGAGCTAGGCAATCAGGGAGTGCTGATGCTGATGAGCGATTCTACCAATGCGGACAGGCCTGGATTTACCGAGTCCGAGAGACTTGTGGGACAGACTTTCCGCAGCATGTTCAGTCAGGCCAAGGGAAGAATAATCGTAGCCAGCTTTTCATCCAATGTGCACCGTATGCAACAGGTTATCGACAGTGCAGAGACGTTGGGGCGCAAGTTGTGTGTCTGTGGCAGATCCATGGAGAACGTGCTGAACGTGGCCACCGAACTGGGGTATATTACCATTAAGCCGGAGACTCTGGTTGACCTTTCCATGATCTCCAACGTGCCTGACGACAAATTGGTCATCCTGACCACAGGTAGCCAGGGAGAGCCCATGTCTGCCCTGACGAGAATGTCACTGGGCCAGCACCGCAAGGTTACCCTGAAGCCTGAGGACACAGTTATCATCTCTGCAAATCCCATCCCAGGAAATGAGAGGATGGTCATCAACGTAATTAACTCCCTGGTATCCAGCGGATGTACAGTAAAGTACAATGCAGAGGAGGATATCCACGTGTCAGGACACGCCAGGCAGGAGGAGCTCAAGCTGATCCTGGCGCTTACTAAGCCGAAGTATTTTATGCCGGTTCATGGTGAGGTTAAGCATCTGGCTGCCCACGCCAAATTGGCAGAGGCCATGGGCATACCTAAGGAGAATATCTGTTTCCCCAAGAATGGACAGATCCTGGAGCTGAGGGACGACTTGTGCCAGATCAACGGCAACGTGCAGTGTGGCAATGTATTCGTAGATGGCTCAGGTGTTGGAGATGTGGGTAAGTCTGTTATCGAGGACCGCAAGAGGCTGTCTGAGGACGGATTGATCTCCGTTGCGATTACCATTGATGGGGCTACAGGCCAGATGATAGCAGGCCCCGAAATTGTTTCCCGCGGATTTATTTATGAGAAGGAGGCAGGCAACACAATGGACTACTTAAGAGACGTGGTTCTGGACGCCTGCGACAATGTGAACTATAGCAGGAGAGATCCCAACCTCTATAGGAGCGCCATACGGGATGCCATTTCGGGCAGGATTTACGAAATGTGCAAACGCAGACCGATGATAGTCTGCATCGTAATGGAATTGTAATATAGTAAGATTAAGGACCTTCAAGGTTAGATCAAAGTCTGATTTTGGAGGTCTATTTTTATGTGGAAGAGAAGTCCCCCGATGGCTGCATGAGTGACGGCTATATCATCCTCGGCAACCAACAGTGATTTGGTTATTGTTAACAAAAATATGCGGACTGTCACAAAAAACTAATGAATATTGCACAATTAATTGCCTTGTGATAATATAAAAGCATAAAAGGGGATAAATAACCTTTACAAAGTTTAGGACTATATCATTTAAGGAGGCACATATGCGTAAGAGATGGATTTTAGCAATAACTGCTCTGGTACTACTGCTTGCTGTTACGGCATGTGGTACTCCGGATGCTACAACAGGTGGAGCGGGGCCGACCGCTACACCGGAACCTTCTCCCAGTGCCACACCGGAACCCTTTTCAGATCCGAGATATATGGTTGACTATTCAACGGACAAGAGCTTGACAGATGATCTAAAAACAACTCTTTTGCAGGCTTGGGACGTATACATCACCACAGTAGAGGAGGACTATGTTTTAGAAGGTGATTTTGCCTACTACGGAACATTTAACGGACATTCCGTTATATATGTACCCATTACAAATAATGGCGCAGACGACATAGACATGGCAACAGGATACAACGGAAATGGCTCAAAAAGGATGTTTGTTTATGGCTACAACAGACTTGTGACATATTGGACTGCCTACGCTGGAGAGTGGTTTCTGGGCCAGGAAATGACAGATAGCATATACAGGCAACATTATGCTTATTGTGAGGAAGAATTAGGATATGATTTTCAAATAGATAGTCCGATTCCGTCGGATGATATCCGAGCAGAAATAGATGCAGCTCTCGTTCGTACGGGAACTCATGGGGAGGGGCTGTCATGGGGGCCCACGGATGAAGGTATCTGGTTGGATGACTATGGCGTTATTTATTTTGGGGAATACAACGAGTATCACTTATTTTTTGCAGAACAAATATCTGGAGCCGATTTAACTTACCTTACAATCCGAAGCTCAACTGAAGCATATACCTTTAATGTGGGAACGAAGTATATTGCATATGGATATAAGGATGGAGTCCTCTATTATGCAAACGATCTTTTAGAACAAGGGGAGATTACATCCCAGAATGTGGCGGAGATGCAGATAATATGCTATGTGTATGGCTTGCACTGCCATAGATCAGTGGTGAAATAGTAACGATACGTTAATATGAGTGTATTAGAGCATCAAAATAATACATCCTGGGGAAAATATGAAAAAATATTAGCAGGCTTATTAATTGTCACGTTATTTATAGGAATATCTCCTAACTTTTTAAAAGTTTCTGGAGGCACAAATTTATTAAATAATGAGTTTTCTGACAAAATCATATATTTTTAATGCTTTATCCTGAAGCCGTAACTGCATCTTTAATCGCTTCTGCAAAACAAATTCATTTTCAAGGAAATCAGTGGAGTAACCGAGCTGGGGCAGGTTGTGTTAACTATACCAAGGCTAGAGAAGCTGTCGGAAATTGCATTGTGTTTTCTAATAGAAACAACAATCCTGGCATAATTGATACAGAAATATTTTCTACAGTTCCTAACGAACGCATAATCATCTCAGCTTTCTGGCTCGCTAACATAGGTGCTGTTAATCGCAACGACTTTGAGCATGAGAAACCCACTCAAATTATAACCTAGAGTTATATAATTCAAATGGGCTACTTACTTCATCTACAAACATAACTAACATTGAGTATATTAATTATAACAACACTAACAATAATTCCTTAACTATAAAAATAAGACAACTAGAATCTATTGTGTCAGGGGAAGAGGACGTAGGAGCATTCACATGGGTAGAAGAGTAAAAATTTTATTATTTTTGATGTTTATGTTAATGACAGCAATCGTGTTTGCTGCCTGTAATACGGATTTAACATCGAACAGTGATCCTACATTAACTCCCGAGGTTCATATAACACCGAGTCCTACACCCGCAGTAGACTCTAGACTAGATGGATATACAACAGTTCCTATTCTCAACGTAAAGTATCCAGCTCGCAATACTAACAATTCGTGGATTAGTGATCCAATAATGTATATTACAACTCATGAGCAATTTTGTCAGTTAATGGAAAATTCGGATATCTCTTCCACTAAAAAAAATAATCTATTATCCTTTTATAACGAAGAATATTTCATTGATAATTTTATTTTGTTAGTACAATTTTTCCACAGTTCCGGTTCTGATCGAATACACGATTTTGTTGGAGTTGTTCTTATGGACAACAAGCTTTATCCTGTTGTTGAGAATGGAGTTAAAGAAATAGGATCTGCTGATATTCAATACACAATAATTTCAGTTGGATTAAATAAAAAATATATGGTTTATGATCTTGCAAAAACCCTAACAATAAACAAATATCATGAAGAAAATGGTTCTTTTAAACCCATAAATACTCCATAAATAGTAGTGTAAAATATTTTGTGTAAACCTCTTGGATTAATGAAAAAATCTAAAGGTTTTTCTAGAAATTGAGATGGGTTGGATGGCAAATTCAAGCAGAAGAGAAGTCCCCCGATGGCTGCATGAGTGACGGCTATATCATCCTCATCATCCAACAGTGATTTGGTTGTTTTTAACAAAAATATACGGCCTGTCACAAAAAACTGATGAATATTGCACAATTAATTGCCTTGTGATAATATAAAAGCATAAAAGGGGATAAATAACCTTTACAAAGTTTAGGACTATATCATTTAAGGAGGCACATATGCGTAAGAGATGGATT
>JAZNEA010000066.1:0-23345 GCA_045588325.1 Clostridia bacterium | reverse complement strand
CTCTATCCAGTTGAGCTATGGGCGCATATTATGTCCAATCGCAATTGAACGGACACCATTATACAGCAGGGAAAATTGGAATGCAATAGGAATTTGACATTGCCACAGGGAGAATGGAAAACATTGCGTTAAGGCAAGAGTGCGCTAGTCACTGCAAATCGCACTGTCACCCTGGACCTTAATCGAGGCTCCATGTTCCCTCAAATGCAATCGTGGCCGGTCCGGTCATGGTGACGTTCCACTTGTCATCCACCTGGATCTGCAATTCGCCATACTTTACTCGCACGTGGTAAACGCCATTACTGTCGGCAGGCATGTTTCGTGCCTTGGCAGCCACTGCAACAGCGCAGGCTCCAGTGCCACAAGCCATGGTTTCGCCACTGCCACGTTCCCACACACGCATGTCGAACACGCCTGATCCGATGCAATTGACGAACTCGGCGTTAACACCCTGGGGGAAAGCGGGGTCTGTCTCTATAGCTCTGCCATCCTGCTCCAGAGGGAACTCTGCAACCGGCTGGTCAATAAAGTTTACAAAATGGGGATTGCCCATGTTGACGGAGACACCATCGTATGTGACATTGCGCACGCTCAGACTCAACTCCTCGGAGGAGGCCTGGCCCATGTCTACGGTAACTAAGTCTACGGTGTTGTCCTCTGCCAGGTGCAGGGTCAAATATTTAATGCCAGACAGGGTCTCAATGCTCAGATGTTCCTTAGGGCTAAGTCCCTTGTCATGAATGAATTTGCCAACACAACGGATGCCATTGCCGCACATCTTGCCCTCGCTGCCATCGGCATTGAACATGCGCATCATAAAGTCTGCGCAGTCCGAGCGGCAGATCAGGATGAGACCGTCAGAACCAACAGCGATGTGCCTGGGGCTGACATCGATAGCAACCTGGCAGGGATCAAAGGGCAAATCATAGGGGTCATACATGGTACAGTCTACGTACAGGTAGTCATTGCCCAGACCATGCATCTTTGTGAAATTTAGAATCATACGAGCCCCCTGACTCTCATGTGCTGAACAATAAGGTCAGCAGCCTCTTCGTAGGAGACCTTGCCTGTGTTAACAACCAGGTCGTAGTTGCGGGGATCGGTCCACTCGCAGCCGGTATAGTATCTATGGTACTCTGCTCTGTACTTATTCAGCTTGGCACAGCGGCCCTCGGCCTCCCTGAAGCTGACGGAGGTGCGGTCTGCCTCTCTCCTGATACATGTCTCATTGTCGGCGCAAATGAATACTCTCTCAACGCCAGGCAGATCCTTAAGGACAAAATCGGAGCAACGTCCTACAACAACATAGGACTCCTTCTGGGCCAGCTCTCTCAAAACCTTGGCCTGGTAATTAAACAGATTGCGGTTGGAGGTAAAATCCTCGCTCTCCGGCGGAATAAGCTCTCCCTTGTAGATCTGGCGGGAAACTTTGTAAATCAGACTGCTCTTTAACTTCTCGTCAGCCTGGGCAAAGAGTTCTTCGCTGATGCCACTCTCCTCAGAAGCCATGCGAAGCAGGGCCTTGTCGTAAAAGTTGACACCTAATTTCTCTGCAACCAGCCTGCCTACAGATGAACCACCACTGCCACAATATCTGCCAATAGTCACTACAAAATTGCTCATAAATCCTCCGTCTGAGATTAATTCTTCAATCAATAAGAATATTACAATATTAACGTGAGTAATTCAATTCGCAGGGCGTAACATCCGTGAGTTGCAAATAACGAAAATAGGTGGATTTTATTTTTCCATAACATTGGGTTAACAAATCAAAAGTACAATATGCCGTAAAATCAGTTGCTTGCATAATGCGGATTATTTTAGATAATGTAAGTAAGAGTCACAGCGAAGGAGAGAGCTATGTTTAGAATAATGGTTGTTGAGGATGACAAGAACGCCCGCAGGCTCATGAGGACGGTTCTTGAGCAAAATGGCTATAGCGTGGTTCTGGCCGAGGATGGTCAGGAGGCCCTGAATGTTATGGACAGAGTCAAGATTGACATGATTCTTCTGGACCTCATGATGCCAGTAATGGATGGCTTCGAATTCCTGGATATCATTCGCACTCAAGGGTGTGATGTGCCCGTAATGGTTATTACAGCAAAGGAACTTCCCGCCGACCGCAAGATTAGTTTCCGTCTGGGTACTGACGACTATATGGTCAAGCCCGTGGATGAGGAGGAGATGTTGCTCAGGATTAAGGCGCTCCTGCGTAGAGCAAAGATCTCCAACGAGCACAGATTAGTGCTGGGAGGCACAGTGTTGGATTACGATGCTTATTCCATAACCAGCAACGGCACTACATACAATCTGCCAGGCAAAGAATTCCTGTTGGTGTTTAAGTTGCTGTCCTACCCCAATAAGATTTTCACCAGGAGACAGCTGCTGGACGAGCTCTGGGATATGGAGAGCGATACCGTAGAGCGCACAGTAGACGTGCACGTCAACAGACTTAGGGATAAGTTTAAAGACAATCCGGATTTTGAGATTGTAACTGTCCGTGGATTGGGCTATAAGGCCGTAACCAAGACCCATGAATAACAAATTATCTATCAGACTTAAACTCGTATTGTACCTGGCCCTTACCATAATCATTGTAGGCGCGGTCACCATGCTGCTTACAGCGGTGCTGTTTGAGCTGGGAGTGGACAATATGGTATTCCACAGCACATACGTATTCTTTATCGTTATGTTGGCGGTCAGTACCATCATAGCTATTATCAGTGCGGCCATCGTAACGCATAATGTTCTGGCACCACTAAAGCGAATGATCCGGGCTATGGACCAGGTCAAGGATGGCGACTTTAGCGCCCGCGTTACTCCCGAGCCAAAGGGAAAGGGAGAGTTGGGCCAACTGGTGCGCAATTTTAACGACATGACCAAGGAGCTGGAGGGCAACGAGATGTTGCGCAGCGACTTTATCAACAATTTTTCTCACGAATTCAAGACGCCCATTGTGTCCATACGTGGATTTGCCCGCCAGTTGCAAAATCGAGAGTTGACGGATGAACAGAGACTGGAATATGCAGGGATAATCGCGGAGGAGGCAGACCGATTGGCCAATATGTCCACCAACATCCTCCTGCTGACACAGGTGGAAAATCAGCACATTACATCAAACAGGACCACATTTTCCCTGGATGAGCAGATCCGCAAGTCCATTTTGCTGTACGAAAAACAGTGGACGGACAAGGAGTTGGAGCTGAGCCTGGACATAGACGAGATAAGCTATACCAGCCAGGAATCATTGTTGGTGCACGTGTGGAACAACCTGATCAGCAACGCCATCAAATTTAGCCCGCATGGGGGCGAGCTCAGGGTAGCCTGCAGTATTCGCGACAATATGGTGGTGTTCTCGGTGGCAGACCAGGGGCCTGGTATGGATGAGGACACCGTGCAGAAAATATACGACAAATTCTACCAGGGGGACTCCTCCCATAGCGCAGAAGGCAATGGCCTGGGCCTTTCGCTGGTCAAAAAAATCGTGGAACTGTGCGGAGGTTCCATCTCTGTAGATACTGCACCAGGAGAGGGCAGCACATTTGAGGTAAGGCTACCGGTGACAGATATAGTAGTTTAATCCCCTTTTAGTGTCTATATGATATATACAGGGGATAGCCTAATGAGATATAATCATGTCCATGATAAATATAGGAGGAAATATGAGAAAAATTATAGCCTTGATAATGGCAATAACACTTTTGGTCTGCACAGGTTGTGGACCTACCTCTACAGGGGATGTATCTGGCAAGCAGGTAGATATTAACAAGCTGCTGGATGATATCGCAGATGCCTACACAGAGATGGAGTGGGACACATTCAGCTTTTATTACAGCGATGAGACTGATCCTGACTATCAGTTGGAGGGATGGTATGCATCCTATCTGTTCACTGACGGCATGGAGCAGGAGGACGTATTGGATGGATATGAGTTTGCCATGATCGTTTCCGGAGGCAAGCAGGTTTTTGAGATTATGATTCTCAAGGGCTCTGACAAGAAGGCCACCCAGGACCTGTTGGAGCAGAGATTGGAGATGAAGCAGGACCCTACTTTGGAGGTATACATGCCTGACGAGGCTCAGTACCTTAAGAATTCAGAGATTGTTTTCAAGGGTCAGTACGGTATTTTGATCACATCCCCTGACAATTCCATTGCCAAGGGTGTTATCGATGCAGCATTTGCAGAATAGGGAGGCAACATGAGAAATAAGTTATTGTTGCTATTTGTGGTTTTGACCATGGCTATCGGCTTGGTTGCCTGTGGCGGAGATGTCACAGACTCTACCGCTGATGTGAATAGTCCTACAGCCACACCTGACGCCAGCGGCAATTTGGACCAGCCTACAGCAACTCCAGCACCAGGCGGAGCTGCGACTCCTACACCTACACCTAACCCGGACGGAGATCCATCCAGCGTGGTACAGGTACTGGTTAATAAGCTTATCGCCTATGATAAGTACTATATCAGCGGTCATTGCGGACAAGGTGCCGTGGTTTCAGTAGCTGGCGGCGAGGAGACAGTTACCGTTAGCTCAGACAATGGCTGCTTTATGGTGGTTGTGCCAGTTAAGCAGAACACAGATTATACATTGAGCGTTACCGCATATGAGCCCGGCAAGGCTTGGTCAGAGGCAGTGTCGCTGACAGCCAGAGGAGGCAACAAGGGTATCGATTACGTAGGTGATTACGGAGAGACATCTGTTATTGTAGGAGATAGTTATCAGTGCTTTTTTCAGGCATGTATTGATGATTTTACAGGCAGGAACGTTATCTCCTCTGCAGCAGCTACTAAGCTGACAAATGCTGTTAAGTCTAAGCTGGCAGACATCAAGGCTAAGGTAATCATGGTGGTTGTTCCAGATCCATCCACAGTATATCCTGAGAACGTACCGGCTGAGTATCAGGCAGCCACAGAGACCTACAGGACACAGTTCAACGCTGCAGTTGCCGCAGGTGGCATGACAGTATTGGATTTGACAGATGCCCTGACAGCTCACAAAAATGATGAGTACAAGATATATCAAAAGACAGACTCTCACTGGTCACAGTACGGTGCATTCATCGGATACCAGGAGATAATGAATATCATTGCACAGGATTTCCCGGATGCAGCACCACGCACATTGGAGCAATTCTCCTTTGAGAACAGATGGGTAATTGGCGGAGATATGGCATATTATCTGGACATTATGGGCGGAGACTACGAGTATTGGACAGTGGGAGAGAAGACCTCCTATGACTCCATTGCCAAGTACAACCTGCTGCCGGAGTATACCAACTTTGTTAAGTACAACATCCCTATGCCCACCAATTCCACATTGTATTGGGATAACTCCAATCGTAGCTATTTTGACGAGGTAAGTGATAGGCATACTGTCAAAAACAATGTATCTACAGGAGATTTGCCCACAGCATACATTTTGAGAGACTCATTCTCCAATCAGATGTACGATATGCTTAACGAGAGGTTCTCTGAGGTATCTTGGGCTAGCCTTTGGTCCTATGGTATCAATACCAAGACCATTAACAACGCAAATCCAGACTATGTTATCATCATCTGTAACGAGAGAGTTCTCAGTGACGTTGTTTCACAGTTCAGTTCTAGCGGAAGAAAATAAGTTAAAAGTGAAAAGTGAAGAGTGAAAAGTTCAGCTAAGAACTAAGAGATAAGAGTGAAGAAAGTTGGCTAGCTATGAGTTGGCCAACTTTTTTATCTCTTCACTGTTATCTATTATCTCAAAAAGTTGACTAACTATAAACTAACCAACTTTGTTATCTGTTATCTCTTAACTATTAACTGAATCTTCACAGCCCCTTGACCCGTAAGGCAAAAAGGAATAGAATCAACTCTAATTGGATTTGTTTACCATCAGGAGGTTTTTACGATGATTATCGCAGCAGTTGGCAAGAATGCCACAGGTAAGGATTATTTTTTGGAGTACATAGCTAAGCAGCACAATCTGCCCATGTTTTCTGTAGGAGACATCGTCAGAGAGTTGGCCACAAAGGATGGCCTTGAGCTGACCAGAGATAATCTGCACGCTACATCTGCCAAGTATATGTCCGCATACGGACAGGACTTCTTCCCCAAGCAGCTGATTCAAAAGATTAAGGATTCCAACATGGAGACAGTTTTGGTTTCCGGCATTCGTCCTTATTCTGACGTTGTTGCTTTCAAGGAGGCTTTTGGTGATGACTTCGTATTGATCGATGTTAAGATTTCTTCCGATGAGGAGAGATATAGAAGAATGCAGGTTCGCGCATCTGCTCGCGACCCTCAGACATACGAGCAGTTCCTGGAGCAGGACAGAGGTGAGGAGGAGCAGTTCCACACATCTCAGACAGAGGCAATGGCCGATTACGTTATCTACAACGACGGCACCTCCGAGGAGTATTTGGCTCAGGCTGAGAAGTTCTATCAGGAGCACATTAAGAAGTAAGTTACATGCTTTAAAGTTAAGTCCCTTTTACCAATTACGGTAGAAGGGACTTTTTGTTTGCAGTAGCAGCCCTCGCGCTCCCCAAATTGGCAAAAAAGAACTCCAACCCGTGAGTTGGAGTGGTTTTAATGTGTAGGGCTGCCGGCGGGCATTCGGATTGTGGCAGGTATGCCGATGGCAGTGGCTCCTGGGGGGACGTCCCTGACAACTACAGCACCGGCTGCGATTTTGGCACCATCGCCGATGGTAACGGAACCTAGGATCTTAGACCCAGCCCCCACCATGATGTTGTTGCCCAATGTGGGGTGTCTCTTGCCTTTCTCTTTGCCTGTGCCACCCAGGGTTACACCTTGGTAAATAACGCAGTTGTTGCCAATGATGGTGGTTTCGCCAATAACTACCCCTGTACCGTGATCAATAAAAAGACAATCGCCAATCTGTGCGCCAGGGTGAATCTCTACACCAGTAACTCTTTTGGTGCGCTCAGAAAGGAACCGAGCCAAAAACTTGCGGTTATGCTTAAAGAGCCAGTGGGATATGCGGTGTCTGCGCACGGCCTTGTACCCAGGATACAGCATTAGTATCTCAGGCAGACTGCCTGCGGCAGGATCGTTGGCCCTTATGAATGCTACTTCTCTTTTTAATCTGTCGAACATTGTCGTCTCCAAATGGTGTTAACCTAAGATATGTGAATAGTTGCCGGATTGTTAACATGAGGTCGTTAGTCCAGCTGGGGACAAGATAGATATCTGTCTCCCGAGTCTGGCAGTATGACCACCACAGTGCCACCTTGTAAGGTGGGATCCTCTGCCAAGTTAACGGCGGCTGCCAGTGCAGCTCCCGATGAAATACCAGCGAATATTCCCTCTAACTGGCACAACTCCTTGGCAAAGCGGTATGAGTCGGAGTCAGTGGCGGTAACAACCTTATCTATTACACTCAAATCCAGTATCTGCGGAACAAAGTTGGCACCTATGCCCTGTATGCCATGTGCTCCTGCCCGGCCCTCGGTCAACAAGGGAGAGGCAGCTGGCTCGACGCCAACAACCTGTATGTCGTGTCGCATGCCCTTGAGATAGCACCCCACGCCGCTGATGGTGCCGCCGGTGCCTATGCCTGCTACGAGGCAGCTCACCTGGCCTGCAGTCTGCTCATATATCTCCGGCCCTGTGGTAGCCATATGGGCCTCCACATTGGCAGGGTTAGTGAACTGTCCGGCCAAAATGCTGTCGCCGTGGGTGTCCACGTATTGCTGTGCCATCTGGACAGCTCCGGCCATGCCCAGGTGAGCAGGCGTCAGCTCCAGCTGGGCACCGTATCTGCTGATGAGGCGGCGCCTCTCGGCGGACATGCTCTCCGGCATGAAAATAATGGCCTTGTACCCTCGGGCTGCAGCCACTGCTGCCAGGCCAATGCCTGTGTTGCCGGATGTGGGTTCAACAATGGTGCCACCGGGTTGCAGACGACCAGAATCCTCAGCATTCAGGATGATTTGCCTGGCGGCTCTGTCCTTGATGCTGCCTGTGGGGTTAAACATCTCCAGCTTGGCATATAGCTTAAAATTAAGACCATACTTAATCTCCACATTGCGAAGGCGCAACATGGGAGTATTACCAATTAAATCTACAATGGTTCCTGTCATAGATAATGACCAGCCTTAATTTATTTGGTGATAATTATATTCTGCTGCCTTAACGTTTGCAACAACAGCAACTGTTGCAAAAGCACCCTAAGAGGTTAAGTAGGGCATTAAAAAGGATAAGTCTTACACAAAAATTATTCAAAATGCTGGGGCGTGTATATGTCCTGCCTGTAGAGGTGTATCTGGCACTGCTGCGGTACAGGGATTCGGAGAACTCGCAATACGTTTGGTTAGAGGGCTCTGCATCTACTGCCGCCTTGGCCATTTCGCGGGCCTTGGACATGTTTCCCATGCCAGTATACGCCAGGGCACACAGGTAGTGCCATCTGGCAGAACGGGAGGAACTGTGCATCAGGGTCTGCAGGGCCTCCTGAAAACGGCGACTGTTGATAAGGCGCACAGCCTCCTGCATGGGCAGGTCGTCGGTATTGTCAGGATTGGCATGGAGATTGTAGTTGTTATAGCTGCCCTCGTAAAACCCAAAGGGGCCATAGGTGTATGTGTATGAATACCCGCCATTTTGGTATGAGCCATAACTGCTCTGGCCATAAGGATTGCCATATCCGCTCTGACCATAGGGATTACCGTTGCTCTGACCATGGGGATTGTAGGAGGCCTTGCCCTGCTTAATGTCCATAATCAGGTTGTATGCCTGCTGAACCTCTACAAATTTGGCCTGGATTTCGTCAATATTAGGCGCACCAATATTCATATCCGGATGATACTTCTTAGCCAGAGCCTTATATGCTTTTTTGATCTCCTCCTCTGAGGCGCTGGGGGAAACTCCCAGAATCTTGTAGGGGTCTGTCATCTTGATTTCTCCTTGGCAGACTTTTTGTCTGCCTGTTGTTGTCTCCTGGCCTTGATCTGGTCAAATCTGATCCACACACCAGAGTATATAATATTGCGAAGTATATCGGAATACTCTACCAGAGGCAAACGCTCAAATGCGGCAGCGCATTCTGCCAGATCCGAAGTCAGCATGTGGGCCACCATTTCATCAAAGGATGGCTGCTGGTAATCCTCTGAAAAAGGATTGTAATTGCCCTTGCGAATGTCCTTTTCAATATCGTCAAAGGCATCCATAAGATAGACGTATTTGCCTAAAAAACTGCCCAGTGCCCTGAGGGTCGGGGTCCATTCATCCTCCTTGTAGACGAACAACTCTGCCATCATATCGCCAGTAAGTGCTGCCACAGACTCGGGATCTCCACCACCCTGGGCCTCCATGCGGCTAAGGGAGTCAATATACTGGCGCACAGCTTGTCCCTGACGAGGCCATTTTGCTGCAACGGCTGCGGCCTTGGAGGAAAGCAAGCCACCCTCCATACGGTACATCAGGTTGTGGTTGTCGCGCCAGTGATCCATACACTGATGGTATGCCAGCAAAACCGTCATGTCTGCTGCATAATCTACAAACTTGTTGAGAGAGCGCTCAGGGGACTTGATGGGATGAAGAAGGCATCTCTTGGCTATTGGTGCGGTCTCCTGGTCGTACAGATCCGTCAGCAACATGGCCACGAAAACCATGTCATATGACAGCGTGACTTTGCCTGCCAGCCCATATCTGCCAAGGGATGAACAGATGCCACAGTAATAACTGCGGTAGGTGTTATAGTCCTTTATCTTGAGCTCTGACTCGTTGATAACTACATATCCAAACATAATTATGTCTTTGCCTCAAATGAGTGTCCGCATTGGCGACAGTGCACATTGAGCCTGCCCTTGCCCCTGGGGATGCGGAGAGTGCATTTGCATCCGGGACAGCGGAGAAAGCGGTACTCCTTACGCTGTCTGAACATGTCTCTCTTGCCCTGCAACTTTTTAGTCAGGCGGTGGACAAGGGTGTAATAGGCGTAATTTTCGGCAACGCGTCTTGTGGTGTTGCGGGAGAAAATCCTGAATATATACCAGATAATCAGGGACCAGGCCAGTAAGGACAAAGCCAGCGCAAAGATGCCCTGATCAGGGATCAACAACTGTATTACCAATATAACAAAAATAGTGACCATCAGGGTCTTGTTGAGCAAATCATTGCCGCCGTATCTGCCGGCCATAAATCGAACAAAGCGTTCTCTCATACGTCTATTCCTCACATAGGTTGATTGTGCCATAAAAGGTCGCTGATACCTAATATATGCCTGTTTTGTAAACTGAATACCAACGACAGAGATTATTATAGGGCATTACTGGCCATAATCCATTAAACAGTTTGTAAATCTTTATTATTCCCTTAAGTTTGTCGGTGGTATATAATTACTTTGAATGAATGTATAAAAGAGGTCCCTAGGTATGAACAGAGAATCTGTAGACAAGGTCTTATATGTTGCCAGTCTCCCGATCAAGGGAGCTATTCACGTGCTGTGGATAGGCTTTAAGGCTCTGTTTCTGACGGTGGTTCTGTGCGGAGTGATTGGCGCGGGCCTTATTCTTGGTGCTGTTTTTGCATACGTTAACAACGCATCCGAGCTGACCTCTGACGATTTTATCATCGAGAGCCAGGTTTCTTATATCTACGACGACCAGGGTCAGGTCATCCATACCATGAATGGTGCCTCCAACAGAGTTGTGGTTAATTACGACGATGTACCACAGGACTTGGTGGATGCTTTTGTAGCCATAGAGGACCAGCGCATTTGGGAACATAGCGGTGTAGATTTTAAGAGAACGGTGGCCGCGGGACTCAGTTATATCGTAACCTTGGGCAACTCCTCCTTTGGTGGATCCACCATTACCCAGCAGTTAATCAAGAACATTTCCGGCAATTGGCAGAATTCTATCCAGCGCAAGATTCAGGAGCAGTACATGGCTTTTAATCTTGAGAAGCAGATGACCAAGGAGCAGATTATTACATCCTATATGAATGTAATATACATGGGCTCCAATATCTATGGAGTAGAGTCTGCAGCACAGTATTATTTTGGCAAGTCAGTTGCAGATCTGACCTTGGCAGAGTGCGCTGCTCTGGCAGGCATTACAAACTCCCCTGGCAAGTACGCACCAGTTGGCCCCATTACCCGTGGATACAACAAGGAGAGACAGGAAATTGTGTTGGCAGAGATGCTGCGACAGGGCCTGATTTCTAAGGCAGAGTATGATCAGGCAATGGCAGAGGAACTGGCATATATCCTTTTGGAGGATGTGGACCAGGAGGAACAGGACACAGTACAGAGCTGGTTTATAGATGCCGTTATTTATGAGACAATATACGACCTTATGGAGCTTAAGGGATGGAGCTACAACAGAGCTGCCCTGGCTGTATACAATGGTGGACTGCATATTTACTCCACTCAGAGCACAGAGGTTCAGAATGCCATGACAGAGGTGTTCACTGACCCCAAGTATTTCCCCATGAATCAGGGGTTGGTTAACCGCGACCTCATGGGCCAGGCAGCCATGGTAGTTACAGATCCCTACACAGGATACGTCAAGGGAATATACGGTGGATATGGCACTAAGGACGAGAACATGGGGCTTAACCTGGCCAGCCAGATGTACAGGCAGCCCGGATCTACCTGGAAACCTATTGCAGTATACGGCCCGTTGATCGACGCAGGCATTATCACTTCAGGTACTATCATCGACGACGTTCCGTCCTACCTGAACAACGAGGATCCGGAGCAGGTTTATCCCAGCAACTACGACTCCTTTGACTATCACGGACTGACCACCATTCACGATGCGGCCATGTACTCCATTAACGTTGTTGCAGCTAAGGCATACATGATGAATCCCCAGATAGTTTATCCATACATCGACAAGATGGGACTTAACAGGGACGACGAGGTTTACGTATCTTTTGCGTTGGGAGGACTTAACAAGGGTACTAACCCTCTGGAGATGGCGGCTGCATACGGCACCTTTGCCAACAGTGGCGTTTACATTGAGCCCACCTTCTATACCAGGATTGAGGATAGCGCAGGCAATGCCATTGTAGCCCAATCACAGCAGGTGAGGAACGTGGTTTTCTCCGAGCAGACGGCATACATTATGACGGATATTATGAGCGACGTTGGCAGCCTTGAGGGTACAGCGTCTGACTATGGTAAGCTGTATAATGCAGCAGGAGAGCTCATTCCCACAGCAGGCAAGACAGGTACATCCAGTGGATGGAAGGATAAGTGGTTCCTGTGCTACACACCTTATTACGTAGGTTCCGTGTGGTATGGCTACACACAGAATACAACTATTCCCAACACTGAGTATGGTATGGCCAAGTTGGTCTGGAACAAGGTTATGTCCAAGATTCACGCGGACCTGGCTCCAGTAGAGTTCGGCCCTCAGCCTGCCAATATTGTAGAGGTTGAGATTTGCAAGGCCTCAGGCAAACTGGCAACAGATCTGTGCAGACAGGACCCCAGAGGCAAAAATATTTTCACAAAAGAGTATTATATTAAGGGCACCGAGCCAACAGAGGGTTGCGATACCCACGTAGAATGTGGAATATGTCCTACATCCGGATTGCTGGCTACGGCAGCCTGTCCCAAGGTAGAGTACAAGGTGCGCATTGTCAGGGATCCAGTTAAGGCCGGCGACCAAACACCCATAGATTACAAGTACATGGTGCCTGTCAAGAAGTGCAGCGACCATAAGCTGGCGGGACAATAATTAGTACAGGAGTAAGAGATGATTTACCTATTGTTATTCCTGCTTTCGGGAATAGCCATTGCTAATAGTGTGCTGGATGACAGACAGAGACTGGTGACCAGGCTGTGGATAGGCTTATGTTTTGGATGCCTGGAGCTCATGTGGCTTCCATCGGCCTTTGCCTTAATTACGGGCCGATTTACACAGAGGGAGCAACTGCTGGCTCTGGCCCTGGCAGTAGTTGTCGGGGGCGCCTGTGTGGCATGGCAGTTTGTTGGCCACAAAGGGGGCCAGTCGGAGCAGGATACCGAGACTCACAGGGCATCACTGATTGACAGAGGTGAGGTAGTGGGCCTGGCGCTGGCTCTGGTGGTTACAGCGCTGTGCACATACCTGCTACATACCCATGTGATACTGCCCTGGGAGGATGGCTCAGTGCATGTGGGCCAGAGCACATACGGCGACCTCAACATGCATCTGGGTATGATCGAGAACTTGTTTGTTCAGGGCGAGTTCCCGCCAGAATACAACATTATGCCTGGACAGCTGATTAACTATCCATTTCTGGTGAACGCGGCATCTGCCACCATGAGGTTTGGAGGACTGTCTCTCCGCATGGCAGTAATAGTTCCCAGCGTTGTCATGATTTTCTGCATAGCTCTGGGATTTTACCTGTTTGTAAAGAAACTGGTAAATAAGGTAAGCGCAACCGTTCTGGCCACAGTGCTATTCTTCTTAAACGGCGGATTTGGATTCATCTACTTCCTGGACAAGCTGCGCACAAACCCAGAAAACTTTGATAGGATTTTTACCGCGTTTTATGAGACGCCCACCAACTACACGGCTCAGGCAAACATTAAGTGGGTCAACGTAATATGCGACATGATTATCCCCCAGAGAACTACCATGGCAGGCTGGTGCGTGCTGATGGTTGCACTTTGGATGCTGGTTCATGTGATACAGAGTTTGACTGGAGAGCAGGAGTCCGGTGGCGAATACAGATATTTCGTTGCTCTGGGCGTGGTGGGCGGCTTGATGCCCATGGTACACACCCACTCCTTCTTTGCATTGGGACTGGTGACGATCGGGGTAATCTTTACATGCCTGCCCACGGTCATTCGCAGAGGCAATCTTAAGAAATGGATACTGGGCTTCTGCATTTTTGGCAGTATAACCTTGCTGTTGGCCCTGCCGCAGCTAATTACATGGACATTCCATAGCGCCGGAGAGGAGGGCTTCCTCAGATGGCATTTTGACTGGGCCAACCAGGATGACAACTGGCTGTGGTTCTGGATTAAGAATGCAGGAGTGGTATTCCTATTCACGTTGCCAGCCCTGATATCTCTGAATGGCAAGGAAAAGGGAGACAGGTTGGCTATGGCCGTTGGTTCTCTGGTGATTTTCCTGGTGGCAACAGTGGCCGTTTTCCAGCCGAACTATTATGACAACAACAAGTTGCTGTACGTGTGGTACATGATCACCTGTGCCATAGTGGCGGAGTATATGGTGGATTTGTATGGCAAGATCCATGAGGTAGAGGGCCGCAGGATAATAGCCGCGGTGGTTTTGGTGGCAGCAACATTATCAGGAGGCCTGTCTATAGGCAGAGAGGTAGTGTCTGATTACCAACTGTTGGGTGCCGAGGAGGTTCAGGCAGCTGAGTTTATATGTGAAAACACAGATGGCAAAGCGGTGTTTATGGCCTATCCCAACCACAACAACGCGGTGGCAGTACTGACAGGCAGGCGCATCGCAGTGGGAGCGGGCACATTCTTGTATTTCCACGGAGTTGACTACCAGGAGCGACAGGCTATGGTGGAGGCGATGTTTGAGGATGGAGAGTATTTCCAGGAGAACCACGATTCGCTGGGGATCACTCACATTTATATTGGCCCCTATGAGCGCAGCAATTACGATGTGGACCTACAGTGGTTCCAGGAGAATTGCGAACTGATGTACAATGAGGCCGGCGTAATGGTTTACGAGGTGAGATAATAGGCTGATTGACAGGCATGGCGATTTACCGCCGTGCCTTTCTCATACGAAATAAATAGGTTGAATTTATCCTATAATAAATGGTATATTATATACATAAAAAGCAAGGAGGTACACTCTATGACAATAGATACTAATTCTATGGTTTCCATCACTGAGGCAAATCAGAATTTCTCTAAGGTTGCCAGGATGGTAGATGAGCTTGGCTCAGTAGTTATCCTCAAGAATAATGTGCCAAGATACTTGGTTATAGAATTTAGCAAGGCTGATGATAGTGCAGTGGCTTCGGATGAGGATGTGCTTGAGGTTTCTAAGAGACTGATAGCAGAGAACAGAGAGGCATATGAAAGGCTTGCCAAATGAAAAAGCTAACCAAGGAGCAGATTATGTTGCTCCATTCACAGCTCGTTGAGCAGACAGGCGGGACTTTGGGTGTAAGAGATATTAATTTGCTGGAATCCGCAATCGAGACTCCCTTTCAATCCTTTGGGGGAGAAGAATTATATCCTACAGTCCAAGCAAAGGGAACGCGATTAGGATATGGACTTATTAAAAATCATTGCATGGTGGATGGCAATAGACGCATTGGAATACATGCGATGCTTGTGTTTTTTAAGTTAAATGGAATTGAGATGAGGTATACACAAAAAGAACTATATGAAATGGTTCTGGCTGTTGCGGATGGAACTATGGAGTATGAGAGTATGCTAGAGTGGGTTTTAAGCCACATAGACTAAAGGCTATCTGGAAGAGCGGTAGAATATTAAAACCGAGGTTGTGCCTCGGTTTTTGCTTACTTATCTCCTAGTATTAAATCTAACTCTTCTCTCAACAGATAACGCCACTTGCCCTCAGGCAGTTTGCCCAGCTCCAGGTTGCCAACGGCAATGCGCTTGAGCCACTTAACGGGGCAGTTGACATACTCCATAATTCGCTTAACCTCGTGATATTTGCCCTCTGTCACCTTGACAATAACCAGACAGGGTTCCAGAACAGTCACCTCTGCAGGGGCAAACTTGGTGCCATCGGGGAGAGTTACGCCCGCTGCCAGAGTCTCCAGGTCCTGCTGGTCAGGAGAGTAAGATGTCCTGGCGATGTATGTCTTGACCACCTGGTGAGAGGGGTGAGTTACCTTCTTGGTGAACTCGCCATCGTTGGTGAGGATTAGCAGGCCCGAGGTGTCGTAGTCCAGACGGCCTACTGGATAGACTCTCTGCTTAACACCCTTCATGAGATCCATGACGCAGGGACGGTCAAACTGATCCTTGGATGTGGTCACATATCCCTTGGGCTTGTTGAGCATTATGTAGACCTTCTCGTTCTCTGGACGAATCCTGTGTCCATTCACAGAAACGCGGTCCCGCTCGGTGACCTTAGTTCCCAGCTCAGTGACAGTCTTGCCGTTTACCTGAACCTTGCCATCCAGG
Organism: Clostridia bacterium; assembly: GCA_045588325.1. GTDB lineage: Bacteria > Bacillota > Clostridia > RGIG7378 > RGIG7378 > RGIG7378. Next base: position 7,254 of record JAZNEA010000066.1, on the reverse strand, counting down.
ATGAGTGTCTCACAGGCTCTACGAGAAGCCACGCCACAGGATGCCATATATTTTTGCAATCTGATTTCTTCCATTTTTCCTCTCACTCCAACTCCGCTTGCTTGGCCAGGGACTAAAGCCTGTGCTACATCCCTAATGCCTGCTTGGCCAGTTGATCAGCCTCTTCGTTATATTTGTCGCCGGAGTGGCCCTTGACCTTGACAAAATCCACTCTGACAGACTGACTAATCTTGCTGTAAAACTCCACATATGCCTTGGTGCCAGGCTTGGTAGCCTTCCACGCACCGGTACACCATTTTGCAATGCCCTCATAGTCGTGATAAATGGTCAGCCGTGGAATCTGATGGACAAAGGCATATCTCATGGCCACAGCAGCCCCCTTAATCTCTCCGGCTACATTGCGCATGGCGGCCATGTCGGGAATATCGAACTTTTCAAAATGACGATGAACTCCTCCTGGCTCGAACATGACGATGCCGTAGGAGAACTCCTGAGTTGCCACGTTGTAACTGCCGTCCACGTAGGCTATGGCACAGCCCTCCTGGGCGCATTTTGCGATAAGGGAACTATCGTCATCCATAGCAGGGGTCTCACATGAAACGGGGAGCCCCAAATACATCTGGGCCTCCGCCTTGGTCTTGAAACTCTTGTATTCTGCGCCTGGGAAGCCATCTACCATAGATTTGGCAGTGTCCCAGTCTGTGTATATTCCAGGGGTAACCCCCTTGCGTACTGCGTAAAATTTGGCTGCCATGTCTTAGTTCTCTTGGGAATCCTGAGCCTTGAGCAACTTCTTCTGTGCCTTGTAATTGGCCAGCCACTTGTTCTGCTCTGCCTTGGTGAGGCCGTCTGGCATGTTGGACTCCAGGATAAGGGCCTTGCGACGAATCTTGAAGTACTCTCTGGTATACATAATGAGTGCCCAAATGCCTGCCAGTGCAACCAGGTACATGAGAGCACATATGGTGTACTCTCTGATAGCGCCGCCAGTGGTAAGAACACCGGTGGTGAATGCAATCTGTGCGTCCTCGTAGAACACCAGGTTGAGAATCATGGACAGGTAAATAGCTACGAAATAGATAACGGTGTACAACTTGCCAAACCAGGATGCACCCTTGATAAGCTTGAGGTCCTTAAAGAGGAGCAGAGCGCCAACGCCTAGCATGAGCTCCTTAAAGAAGATGATGGGGAGCACGATGGTAGGTACGATGCCATAGATGTACAGACATACCAGGCAGGCATACTGCAGGAGCTTATCTGCAATGGGATCCATAATCTTGCCAAAATCCGATACGGCATTAAACTTGCGAGCGATAATGCCATCAGCCACGTCGGAAAGGCCTGTGATAACCAGAATCGCGAATGCGGCAACCCAGTTCCAAAGGCTCTCGTTGCCCATGATGATAAAGTAAACCAGTCCAGGAATGCAGACAATGCGGAAGATGGTCAGTATGTTAGGTAATTGCTTGATAAACTTGGTCACGGTGACGTCCCTTTCTAATAGGTAGTAAAGAAATAGTCATGGAAAATTCTATACTTTGTGACATTCTTTGTCAACGACAAAAGGCCTGAATTGAGCCCAAAGTCGTGGCCGAATGCATGGCAAAACAAGCGTAGTTCGATGGTGTAAACAATGGGTAAATGCGATGTTTAGTTTGTGTAAAATTGCGGGAAATTATGAGTGGATGTGTATTTGGACCAGAAAATCCTCCTCTCTTCTCCACCTCTTTTTTGTCTCGTTTGGTATACAACCACATATTTTTTGCCACATTGTCCAAAACTCATTGACCTACCCCCAATGGGGTGCTATATTTCATATTACTATTGCAAAATATGTTAGCACTTGCAGTAGAGCACTGATTTTGCATCTGTGCCAACTATTCCGGCGAAAGCAAAGGTTCTCCGGGATAAAACATCAATTGAATATGATGTACACACCTTGCAGTTCTTAACAGGAACCGGGTCGCCGGGCAACCGGCACTTTGGAAACTATAGGATCAGTCACGGAGGCCTTCTCCGTGATTCTTGAAAACTCTTTGCGGGGACTATAGTTAGCCGGGTGTGGGGTTCGCGCAGAGCTGTTTTAGCTGTACGCGGTCTCAAGCCGCAAAGGGGGATGCAAAAATGGATCACAAGGTTGTTGTGGAGCTGCGCAACATTTCCGTAGCATTTGATGGAGAGAAGATACTGGACAACATGAGTCTGGCCATCCGGGACAAGGAGTTTGTTACATTCCTTGGTGCTTCCGGCTGTGGCAAGACTACTACTCTTCGCCTCATCGCAGGTTTCTTAAAGCCCGATTCCGGCAGGGTTTTCTTTAATGGCAAGGACGTTACCGACGTTCCACCATATCAGAGGCCGGTCAATACCATTTTCCAACGATATGCACTTTTTCCACATCTCAATGTTTACGACAACATTGCTTTTGGTTTGCGCGTTTCCAAGGTGCCTGAGCCAGAGATCAAGGAGAGAGTTACAGAGATGCTTAAGCTGGTTAATCTGACCGGCTTTGAGAAGCGCAATATTACTAAGCTTTCTGGTGGACAGCAGCAGAGAGTTGCCATTGCACGCGCCGTTATTAACAAGCCCAAGGTTCTCCTGTTGGATGAGCCACTGGCTGCCCTGGATGCCAAGCTGCGTAAGGACATGCAGAATGAGCTCAAGAACATTCAGCGCCAGCTGGGCATTACATTCGTATTCGTAACTCACGATCAGGAGGAGGCTCTCTCCATGTCTGACACCGTGGTTGTTATGAACAAGGGTAAGATTCAGCAGATTGGCACCCCCATAGATATTTACAACGAGCCCGAGAACGCCTTTGTAGCAGACTTTATTGGCGAATCCAACATCATCGACGGCATTATGCGTAAGGATAAACTGGTTAACTTTGATAACCACGATTTCGTATGCCTTGACAGCGGATTTGGCGTAAATGAGCCTGTTGACGTTGTCATTCGTCCCGAGGACGTGGATATCGTTCCCCTGGAGCAGGGCATGATCAGCGGCACCATTACCTCCGTAACATTCAAGGGGGTACACTTTGAGATAATCATCGACGTAAATGACTTTATGTGGATGATACAGACCACAGATTATCACGCAGAGGGCGAGACCGTAGGTCTCCACATAGAGCCCGATGCAATACATATTATGCGCAAGTCCGAGTATTCCAATATGTTCGGCGATTATTCCACCTTTAGCGAGGAGATGGAGACCATGAGTGACGTGGATGCCATCGAGGAGGAGGAATAATGACCAGGCGCTCCACCAGGCAGGCGCTGATTAATGCCCCCTACATGTTGTGGGCTGGCATCTTCATCGTCGTTCCACTGTTTATTGTTATGTATTACGCATTTACGGATAGCACGGGGGCATTTTCCTTTGCCAACATACTGGCTTTGGCAGATTATGCCGAGGTTTTCAGGGTCTCCATTGTATTTTCCGTCATTGCAACCATTATCACATTGCTTATCGGATATCCCTTTGCATATTGTCTGACTAAGCTCTCCGCCAGCGCTCAGCGCATGCAGATGATGCTTGTCATGTTGCCAATGTGGATGAACCTGCTGATTCGTACATATTCTTGGATGAATATCCTGGAAAAGAACGGCCTTATCAATACAGTGTTGACGGGCTTGGGGTTGCCATCCGCCAACATGATCGGCACTCCGGGAGCAGTTATCCTGGGTATGGTATACAACTACCTGCCATACATGATTTTGCCAATTTACACCACCATGGCCAAGATTGACCCATCTTTGTCAGAGGCAGCCGAGGATTTGGGCTGCAATGCATGGCAAAAGATGCGTCGCCTTATTGTGCCAATGAGTATCCCCGGTGTTGTCTCCGGCATAACCATGGTATTCGTGCCATCTATCAGCACGTTTTACATCTCCCAAAAGCTGGGAGGAGGCAAGATCCTGCTCATCGGTGACATTATCGAGAGGCAGATTCAAATGTCCTACAATTACAATTTGGGAGCGGCCCTTTCCTTTGTTCTGATGGTGCTGATTTTGATTAGCATGGCCATTATGAACCGCTTCTCAAATGGAGAGGGGGAGATGGTAGTATGAGGTCCGTCAGATCCATATTCATGGGACTTGTGTACACGTTCCTGTATGCCCCCATTTTGATTTTAGTATTCTTCTCGTTTAACGCAGGCAAGAGTACATCCGTGTTCTCAGGGTTTTCGCTGAAATGGTACGGCGAGCTGTTTTCAAACGGAGAGGCCATGAATGCCCTAGGCAACACATTGTTGTTGGCGGTGGTGTCATCTCTGATTGCGACGGTGATCGGAACGGTGGCCGCAGTTGGAATATACAACATGCGCAGCAAATTCCTCTCATCCACGGTTATGTCCGTGACCAACATCCCTATGATGAACCCGGATATAGTAACAGGCGTTAGCCTTATGCTGCTGTTCGTGTTCTTTGGCAGGCTGGTCGGAGCGTCAACTTCATTAAATTTTGCAACTCTCCTCATAGCCCATGTAACATTTAATATCCCATACGTCATATTAAATGTACTGCCTAAGTTGCGACAAACGGATAGTCGTCTGTCGGAGGCGGCGCAGGATTTAGGGTGTACACCGGTACAGGCGTTTTTCAAGGTTGTGTTGCCCAGTATTGCTCCAGGTATTTTCGCAGCATTGCTAATGGCATTTACACTTTCCCTGGATGACTTTGTAATATCGTACTACACCAATGGAGCAGACTTCCAGACATTGCCTCTGATGATTTACTCCATGACTAAAAAGACTGTGCGTCCTGATATGTACGCCTTGTCCACTCTAATTTTTGTTACAATTCTCATTCTGTTAATCGTCTCCAACATTTTGCAGGAGAAGTCAGAAAAGAAGAATCGGAAAGGAATGAATTAATGAAAAAGATTATTAGCTTTGTATTGGCCCTGTCTATGATTGTAACTGCATGCTGCATGACTGGTTGCTCCACCAATGATACCGTGGAGAATCTGGAGGGTGAATACACAACAGAATATGCTGGCACCACACTCAATGTATTTAACTGGGCTCTTTATATTTCCGATGGCATTGAGGGCTCTTTGGATGTAAACGCCGCCTTTGAAAAGCTCACAGGTATCGAGGTAAACTACAGCACATACGAGAGCAATGAGGCAATGTACGGCAAGATGAAGAGTGGCGCAGTAGCATACGATATCGTCATCCCCTCCGACTACATGATTCAGAGAATGGTTACCGAGGATATGCTAAGGGAGATTGACATGACCAAGCTGTCCAACTATCACTATATCGACGACAAGTATAAGGGCTTGTACTATGACCCGGACAACAAGTACTCCGTTGCATATAACGTAGGCATGGTTGGCCTTATCTACAACACAACATTGGTTGAGGAGGCCCCCACCAGCTGGAAGGTCATGTGGGATGAGAGATACACAGGCAACGTCCTGACATTCAACAACCCCAGAGATGCCTTTGCCATTTCACAGTTCGCCTTGGGCATCGACCTTAACACAACTAATACAGCAGATTGGGACAGAGCAGCAGATTATCTCAAGCAGCAGAACAAGGTTCTCCAGGGCCGCGTAATGGACGAGGTTTTCAACAAGATGGAGTCTGCCAACGCAGCCATCGCACCTTACTATGCAGGAGACTTCCTCTCCATGCAGGAGGAGAACGAGGACCTGGCATTTGTATATCCTGAGGAGGGTACAAACATCTTTGTAGATGCCATCTGTATTCCAAAGAACTGTCAGAACTACGAGGCAGCCCTCATGTACATCAACTTCCTCATGGAGCCCGAGGTTGCTCTGGCAAATGCTGAATACATTTATTATGCATCACCAAACACAGCAGTAGTCAACAACGAGAACTACACCCTTAAGGATAACGAGATTCTGTACCCTGAGGTGGAGCCCAAGACACAGTATTTCCACGATCTCCCCAGCGATGTTCGCACACACTATGAGAATCTGTGGAACGAAGTTATTTTGTCTGACTAACGATGGCTGAGTTCAATTACAAGGAAATAAGCGTAAAGGAATACCCCGGCGGTCTCGTACTGTCCGGGGTTTCGGACTTTATCCCCAGCCAGACCTTCACGTGTGGACAGTGTTTCAGATGGCGTCAGGTGGACGATGAGAGCTATCACGGAGTAGCTGGGGGCAGGGCGGCCCGGGTGTCCATGCTGTCCAACGGAGATGTTGAGTTGTGTGGTGTGACAGCAGAGGGAATGGACGAATTTTGGTACGATTACCTGGACCTGGGGCGAGACTATGGCAGGATTAAACAGCTGATTACAGACGACGACATAATGGCTGAGGCAGTGGAGTATGGAAAGGGCATACGTTTGTTGAAACAGGATTTGTGGGAGACCATGATTTCGTTTATCATCTCTGCCAATAATAACATTCCCAGGATTTCCGGCTCGGTGGAGAAAATATGCGATCATTGGGGAGATTCGGTCTGCGGCACAGACAGGAAATCCTTCCCCACAGCAGATGTGCTGTCCAATGCCACGGTAGAAGAGCTGCGCTCCATGGGTGTAGGATTTAGAGACAAGTACATTATGGCGGCGGCAAGGGCCATGGCAGAACCGGGGGCTTTGGGACAGCTGAGAAAGGGTTTAGTGGAGAACAGCAGCGACAGAGCCCTGCAGGAGATACAGCAGTTCGCAGGAATTGGCCCTAAGGTGGCACATTGTATCTTGTTGTTTTCGGGCATCAGGTATGACATGTTCCCCAAGGACGTCTGGGTTCTCAGGATAATGCGTGAGTTGTATCCAGAGGAGTCCAACACACCAGCTGACATAGACAGGGCGGCGATCAGGAGATTTGGGGATCTGGCGGGGTTCGCACAGCAGTATTTGTTCTATTATGCAAGAAAAGCTGGAAGTTCAGTTAAAAGATAAGAGATAAGAGTTAAGAAAGTGGGCTAGTGAAGAGTGAAAAGTGAAGAGTGAAAAGTTCGGGTCGCTATGTTCCAATGGTCAAAGCGAAGCGGGGCTTCGCATTGAAAAGTCGTCGGCTACTCCCTCAGCCGTGCCCATTTTTAGTTTAGTGAAACAGTGAATCTTTCATTATTTGAATTAAAAGAAAAAGTTGGCCAACTTTTCACTAGCCAACTCTCTTCACTCTTATCTCTTAACTGAACTTTTCATTTCTCATAAAACTGTTGTACAGGACAGCGATTGTCTCTGGATAAGCGAATTACCACGTCCAGGTGCTTATTGGAAAATTCCAGGGCTGTAGTGCAATTTCCCTTGGCAATGTATC
>JAZNEA010000065.1:0-1501 GCA_045588325.1 Clostridia bacterium | reverse complement strand
TTCTGGCAGACGTAGACCATGATGCCCTTAGAATAGCAAGTAGGTTCCTCAAAAACCTCACCTTCGCCCCAGTAGTGCTCGCCTGCTGCAATCAGCTTGCCAGCAGTGTCTTCAACAGCGCCACATGTACAGTAGCTTTTTACACGCTGCTCCTTATCGGATGCACACTCAAAATTATCCAAATAGGGAACAAAGACACAATCGTGAGCAACACCACACACGGAACAAACTCCATTCAGGAATTCATGCTCCTTAGCAGGATCCCGTTCAGGGCAAGGTGTCACTTTCATGTGGCAGCCGGTACACTCGCCTGCCACAATGGTGTGGCTTGTGCGGTCGTTTTCGGCCGTGCTATATATATAGCCACATAAGTCACAATACTGGTCATCATATCCACCAGTGCCACATGCTTTATAGACCCATGTTTTGGTACCATTATGAGGGCACTCATAATTACAAACGGTACAATTCTTTTTATTCCACACATGGGGAAAAGTATGACCGTCGGTACATGTAGGAACTGCTTGACCGCAGGCAGTACAAACAAAGTTTACATAGTTATGTTCTTCACAAGGTTTATTAGGGTCAACTACAGTACATTGCTCTCTAGAACATATACCATTCACAAAATTATGTTCAGAATTCTTCCATGAGGCATATGTAGTAACAAATGTATAGCTACAAATCTGACATGCAAATCTTGTATTACCATTCGAACAATTTAACAATGTTTTTGACAATGTAGCAACCGTCGCAGCGTGATTAGTTGCAGCGCATACAGTCATACCACATGTTTTGCATTTTGCATATCCCTTATGATTTGCATTCGAACCACTATTAACATATGTCACACTGTTAGCAGGGAATTTTCCATCTGCCGTTTTGTTATGGGTACAAATATAACCACATTTTTTGCATGCGCCTGCATAATACCCAGACGTATGTGGACATACATAATCACAGTTATTGCATTCACCTGTGGCACTATTCCAATTGGTAGCTCCACAAGAACATGCTGTCGCCGCATGAACATGAGTATCCTGCACTGGTATCATACCGATGACCATTACAAAGGTCAGCAGTAAGGCCAATAGCTTTTTCTTCATAGCTAAATCCTCCGATTGATTAGTGTTCGCCCAAACACAATATTTAGGCATAGAGATACTTATACTTATACATTAGACAGTATAGCACTCGAAAAAAATATGTCAATGGATTTAATCAACATTTTATATAAGGAAGGCATTTTGTGGCGCACTTAGGAGTTGCGATCTGCGATGAATTCTATGTAGGAGACGTCGTTCTCTGCGTCCCACTGCCGGAGTGCCAATCCCTCCGGCCCTTCGGGCCACCTCCCTTTGCAAGGGAGGCTTTGAGTGTTGCGCCTTATGAGTTACGATCTGTAATGAATTCTATGTAGGAGACGTCGTTCTCTGCGTCCCACTGCCGGAGTGCCAATCCCTCCGGCCCTTCGGGCCACCTCCCTTTGCAAGGGAGGCTT
>JAZNEA010000064.1:0-3807 GCA_045588325.1 Clostridia bacterium | reverse complement strand
GACCGGAAATCATGTAGATTTTCTCTTTCAGCGTCATCTCTTTTCTCAGATTCTGCGCCTGGGTCCGCCAACTGGATTGGTCGGCGTGATAGTTTTTTACTGCATCCTGAAAATTCATAATCGTTCCTCCTTGTGTTGATGTGGCCTGTTTAGTGATTATTGTGTGCGGCTTCCCACTCAGCGTTTGCCTGCTCGACCTTCAGGAAATACATGATTGCCGTAATCAGAATATTGGCAATCAGAGGAATCCACAGGAACATGAAATGCAGCATGTTAATTGCGGATGCAGGCTGCTGTGCCACGTTGGGCAGATAGCCGCCGGCAGCCAGCAGCATACCGGAAACCGCAGAGCCGAGACCGCTGCCGATCTTGATTCCCAAAGAGGAGCAGGAGAACATGGCACCCTCAATATGCTTGCCCTTCGTACGAACTGTGTAGTCAGAAGCTGCACTGATCAGTGCGTTAATATCGCCGGTGACCGGGCTTGCAAAGAGACCTGCAAGTGCAGAGGAAGCCAGCATCAGTGCAACATTTCCCATATAGCCCGCAGCCACAAATCCAAGGCGGAACACGGTGGAGATGATGTAACCTGTCAGATTCACCTTATACATGCTGCCACACTTTTGAACCAGCGCAGGGGTAACAGCAAGGCCAATGATCATCGGCACCAGAGTAGCCAGAGAGAAGGTGCCCAGCAGAGCAGGATCGCCAAGGACATAGGTCATGTAGTAAATACCAATACCGGCAATGCCCGTCTGCAGATAGGACAGAACATAGAACAGTGCGATCATCAGGAAGTACTTGTTGGAAACAAGCAGTTTCGCAGACTCCACAAATGTGATCTTGTCCCCATCTGCGCCTCTTTCCAGCCGCATACCCTCAGTCATTTCTTCCGGAGGCAGTTCCTTTATAGAGAATACAGAAATAATGTTTACCAGCAAAGATACAGCTGCATAAATGATGGCAACCATTCTCCAGCCCTCTGCACCGCCGCCGAATTGAGTGACCAGCGCCACCGTTGCGGAGGTTACAAACAAATTGGTAGCCAGAGAGAACATGAAGCGGATGGAACCTACCTGAACACGCTCGTTGCCGTTGCGGGTGATCAGAGAGGTCAGCGCAGCGTAGGCAATGTTATTTGCAGTGTAGAAAATCGCATTCAGGAGCGTATAAGTGATAAAGAAATAGGCATACTGTGCCACTTCGCCCCAGCTTGTAGGAATAGCAAAAAGCGCCACCACGCAGATGCAGGTACCGAAGTGGGCATACAGCATCCACGGACGCGCCTTGCCCATTTTGCTCTTGGTTTTATCGATCAGCGTGCCGAAGAAAACGTCCGTGATACCATCGGCAAATTTGGAAAACATGATGAGCGTACCTACGATGCCGGCATTCAAACCGACAGTGTCCGTAAGGTAAATCATAACGAAGCTGGTCAGCAGACCGTAAATAAAGTTCGCTGCCATATCTCCGCTGCCGTAGCCTACTTTGTTGTACCATTTGAGGTACTTTCTTTCTTCCATAGTGATCCCCTTTCTGTTTCTACTTAGATTTTTATGTGCGTGTACGTTAACGCAATTTAAGTATAAAAAAGGTTGACACAACTGTCAACCTTTTTACATACAGATAATGAATATTAGTAGATGTTCAACAAAAGCGAGATCGTTGAATCGTAAAATATCACGAAAACAAAGTGCGTTAACGTTAACCTTCCCAGTATTATGTTTTGAAATTCTATAATATCAATACAAACTCTGGGCAATATGAATACTCAACTTCGTATAGTGGTCCCTATTTTCCGGACGAATGTCATAGGCCAGATACTTAAACAAAATTTCCAGAGGCAGTGCGCCCTGCTGGTCAGGCTCCTGACAGATCGTAGCAGAAATAATGCCCTCTTCAATCATATCCCTCTGCCCTTCCACCAGGTCGTTGGTGATGATATGAATTTTGTGCGTTTTGTCAAGTTCGTAGATTGCTTCACAAATTCTGTAGTTGCCGGGGTTTACCACGTATACAACATTCACATCGGGCCATTTTTCCAGCATTTCCCGAACTGAAGGTAAAATATCTTGCTGAACGATACTGATATTGCGGATATCCAAAAGCTTCATTGCGGGGTATTTATCCGCCAACTCCTGGCAAAACCCTTGTACGCGATCCTCATGGCTGGAGACACGAACCACATCTTCAGAATAAATACATACCTGAGCATTGTTACCCCCGGACAAAGCCGCCAATCCAGCCGCCAATCTTCCCGACTTGACATAATCGCAGCCAACATATGCCAGATAATCTCTGTCGAGTGGCGCAGTTGTATAATAAACGACCGGCAGTCCGAGGGACTCCGCCTTATCCAAAATCAAGTTGATAAAAGGCTCATCTATCCCAAATATGGATAAGCCATCAACCTGCTCCAATACACTGAGAATCCGCTCATCCTTTTTAAAACCGTAGCCACCAGATTCATTATCATCCGTGTAGGATAAGGTTTCAAACAGAACATCCACACCATATTGCTTCAGTTCATTCGCCTTTTGTTCTGCAGCGATCTTCACATCTGCATAATAGGGGTGGCCGTAAACATCAGGCAGGATCATGCACAGTTTCAACTTCTTTTTACGAACCGCAAGGCCCTTTGCCGCTAGGTTCGGCTGATAGTTAAGCTCTTCCATTACCGCATGGATCAGTGCTTTTGTTTCCGCATTTACCCGGCCACGGTTATGGATAACCCGGTCAACGGTACCAATAGACACACCTGCTTTTTGAGCAATTTCTTTGATTGTTGCCACTGCACTACACCTCAACATCTGTATTAATTAGATTTTATCCTTTTTTCGCATCGGTGTCAATTCAATTTCTTCTAATATATGTGTTCATAGAAGAGTAAATTAAAAAGTCCACTGTTTTTTTGATTGGCTAATTAAAAACATAAAAATACGTATATTTCCGAGCCTGAAAATCAGAATACATGCGTATCCATATCATTTATACATAATTGTACATTCGTTGTTAGCGCAACATTGAATATCACCGCTGTAATTTTTCTTTTCTCATAAGGATGCTTTAATAAACAATTATCAACATTTCTAACTCATATCTTTGATTTTTCGCACCATAACTAGGCAGCAACACGAAGTTGTCGCTCAGACATTGGAATGTTCTCTTTCTCTGGATTCAGTGTAACAACTTTCTTCATCACGACTCCCCCCATTAACTCATGGGAATTGTAACATACATCTTATAGCTGTGCAAAATTATTTACGACCGCTGCGAACCTTAGACCATTTCCGATGATTTCACATTACATACCACTGTAGATTTTATTTGTTTTTTGTCCTGTCTGCTATAATCTACGGTGTTATTTATTCCCATGATAAAGAATCCCTGTTATGTACAATTGAGTAGTTGGCGGACCGCTCAGTTATCATAACAGGGTTTTCTTGTTCATCGCCATAGGCTTTTTTGAACCACTCGTATAACGAGTGGTTTTCTCTATACAAAAATCCGCAGCATTTCTGCTGCGGCAAGTCATTAATACAGTATTGAATTAATGGGAATAATAGAAAAAACGTCACACATAACTTTTCAACACATAATGTTACATCATTTCTGTCGAATAAAGAAAAAGTTGACAAATTTCTTGTCGAAATCTGTCAACTTATCTTGGCTCCCCCTGTTGGACTCGAACCAACGACCTGCGGATTAACAGTCCGTCGCTCTACCGACTGAGCTAAGGGGGAATATTTGTGTTGGCATTACCTATCTTCCCGGGCAGTCACCCGCCAAGTATTGTCGGCGCACATG
>JAZNEA010000063.1:0-25211 GCA_045588325.1 Clostridia bacterium | reverse complement strand
AGGCTCATCTGCGGGCTCCTTTGTAGGTGCCTGTGTAGGTGCATCTGTAGGTGCCTGTGTAGGTGCATCTGTAGGTGCCTGTGTAGGTGCATCTGTTGGCTTAGGTGCCTCTGTAGGTGCCTGTGTAGGTGTTGCGTCTTCTGTTACATCTACTGTGGTATCCTCGGTTACGTCTACAGTTACATCTGTTGTTACATCCTCAGTTACGTCGACTGTTACATCTGGAGTAGGAGTAGCTGTTGGTGCTGGTGTAGCTGTTGGCTTTGGCGTAGCTGTCGGCTTAGGTGTGGCTGTTGGCTTAGGTGTAGGTGTTGGAGTTGCTGCTGGCAGGCTATTTGTTGTGTAAACCTGAACTGTTGCAGGGCCAGAAACAACGGTTACATTAGATGTGTTATATCCATCGAATGCGATGTTGCTGCTTGCGATTGTCAAGTTATCAACCCAAACCTCATCACCCTTCTTAATGCTACCAGTGAACTCGAATGTCAGCTGTGTTGCATCCTTAGCAGGCTTAAATGTAAGGAAATAGTATGTGTATTTCTCTACGTAGTTCAAAGACTTATCAAGATTCTGCTCTGCCACAACCTCGCCTGTGTTTGTTGTGATCTTAATCTTTGTTGCTCCTGCGGGCACCTCAACAGCAACAGAAACCATGTCATGAACCTTAATGGACAAGTTCTTCAATGTGAAAGACATCTTAGATACAGCTGAGTCTGCTCTTACGTGCAATACCTGGCCAATAACCTTGTCCTCTACTGCCTCTGGAGCATCCTCAATATCGTTCTTTACTCCAGCAACAATGTTGTCAATATTATATATGGACTCTGCAGAACCGAACTCCTTAATACCGAAGAGGTATGCTGTTACCTTACCAACCTGGCAGTTGTACATTACCTGATTATTAAATACATTTGCATTCTTACCAATTGCATAGATCTGAATGTCCTGCTGGGAGTGACCTGTTGTTGTGAACTTACACTTAGACTTATCTGTCTCCCAACCAGAGTTAAGCTTCATGCCACCTGTATCATGGTCAGCTGTTACGATAACTACTGTATCTGGGTTCTCGCATGCGAACTTAAGGGCAATAGCAACTGCTTCATCTGTTGCTCTTGTTTCACCAACCATCTGCTCCCAATCATTGTTATGACCAGCATCGTCTGTCATACCATTCTCAAACATGAGGAAGAAACCAGCGTTGTTGTTCTTGTCAGATGTTTTCTGGAGCCATGTAAGAGAGAATGCCATCATCTGAGAAATTGTAGGTCTGGATGTGGACCAGCCATTGTCATATCTTACGTCATCATCGGAACTTGTGGAATCATCTGCGATGTCAATCCAAACCTTTTTGTTTGTCATCTTTACTGCAGCAGACCAGTTGGAAGAAATGCCGATATCCTGACCGCTTGGCTTATAGCTATAGTCTGTGAGACCAGGGCCGATGAACAAATCAGGAGCAAATGTTCTCATCTCCTGAGCAATCTCGGAGCTGTTACCACGAACTGCATGAGCACCGCCGTATGTAGCAGGAGTAGCATCGTATGCCCAACCTGTTGTAACTACACCGATAATTTTGCCGAGTCTCTCGCGGAGAACCTCTGTAATCTGAGGAACATCCTTGCCGTCCTTATCCAAACCCTCGTAGGAATAACGTGTCTTAATACCAGATGAAAGAGCCGTACCTGCAGCAGCAGAGTCTGTTGTTGTCCAGTTGTTGCCTTCGCCTGGCTTTGGATAAGACAACGTCTTGTGCTGACCATAATATGGCAAATCGTTCATAATGAGATTGCCAGTATACTTTTCTGTCATTGTAATATCATTCTGACCCAAACCATCGGAGATGATGAAGATCATGTTGTTCATGTCAACAAATGTTGTTGTCTTAAGAGCTGCAAGGAGCTCATCGTTTACATTTGTAACATTAGAGTACATACCTGTAGCTGCAAGGTTAACTGCGGGCAGGTTCTGTGCACCGCCCAATGCGGAATTAATCTTCCATGTATAGTACTGTGTATCATATGTAAGAAGTGTGCCTGTGTACTCGCTTGTACCAGGGATACCTGTGTTTGTTCCTGGGTTTATTCCCGGCGCTGGGTCTGTACCTACTCCAGAGTTATCTCCAGGTACATAGTCGGGAGCGCCCTCTGGCTCTTCCATTGTAGTTGTTGTAAGAGTTGCTGATTTCCATGCAACTACGCCAACCTCGATATCATTTATGCTTACACCTGCAATCAATGAATCAGCAGAAATCTTACCGCCATTTACATCAATGGAAAGCTCGTACTCTCCAGAAGATGCACTAGACTTTGCAACGCATCTAACGAAATACCAACCATCTGCTGAAACAGCAAGAGCATTATCTGCAATTCTCTTACCAGAATAAACATCCTTACCTGTCTCGTTACCATCTTCATCGATATACATAGCTGTTACTTTGCTGCCGCATCTGGCATACATATCAGCCTGACCGTTCTCAACGCCAACAGGTTTTACCCAGAAAGAGATAATATCTCCCTCTCTAACTGCTGACTTAATCTTTACGCTAACTCTACTTGAGTTCTGTGCTTCGAGATTTGTGCAACTGATTGTACCTGCATATGCCACAGACATGCAGGATACGATTACAAAAACCGCAACAAGAACTGCCAAAAGCTTCTTCATAATTCCTCCTAAATTTTGTCTTGATTGAACAATTATATTTATCCTATCCTAATCAGAAATTAAAATCTATACAACACAGAGAAAAAGGCCCTTAGCTTTGTTTTAGAATCAAAAAGGATGTCATCCGTAAAATCAGAATGACCTCCTTTGTCTGAACTAACAACACTGTATCCCAAGAATGGACACTTTGTTGCGCTTGGATTATTTAATTATCTCTTCTTAAGGAAATAAATTACAGCTGCTACGGCTCCGCCTGCGACTACTACAGCTCCTGCAACAATTGCTATAACAACCCTAGAATCCATGCCCTCGGACTTGTCGTCGCCTGCAGGCACCTCTGTAGGTGTCTCCGTTGGCTCTTCTGTCGGAGCGGTTGTGGCCGTTGGTTCCGCCGTAGGCTCAACCGTCGCCGTTGGTACCTCTGTTGGTGCTTCTGTGGGTGCCTCTGTGGCCTCCGGAGTTGTTGTGGGCTCCGGTGTTGCCGTCACCTCCGGCGTTGGTGTGGCTGTCGGTGCGGTAGTAGGTGTGGCCGTTGGTGCAGGCGTCGGAGCGGGTGTTGGCTTAGGTGTCGCCGTAGGCTTTGGTGTCGCCGTAGGCTTAGGCGTGGGAGTTGCAGTCGGCAACTTTTGCTCCGTATACACCTTTACCGTGCTCTTTCCAGAAGCTGTGGCCTTAGTCACATCATAGCCATCAAAGGTTATCTTTTTAGCTCCGATCTCCACATTGTCTATCCAAATTTCGTCGTTGACCTTCAGGGATGCAGTCACCTCGATCACCAAGTCCTGGGCCGCTGCCGGAGACTTAAAGGAAAGCCAGTAGCAGTCCTCTGCTGCGTTATAGTTCAAGGCCTTGTTCAGCTTTTGCTCCAACAGGACTGTGCCGTTGGGGGCCATTATCTTAATAGCTGTGGCTCCTGCAGGTACCTGAATCGCCAGCGCTACCATGTCCCCGGACTTAATATTCAGTCCCTTCATGGATATCTTGATAGAATTCATGGCTGCATCTGCCCTGATGTGCAGTATCTGTCCTGCCAGATTATTTGTGCCGGTCTGCATTTCGCCCAGGTCATCCACCTTAACTCCGGCCAGGATATCGTCCACGGAGTACTTGGGGTCCGGATCACCAAAGTTGCTGATTCCCAGAACTCGCGTCACGATCATCGGCACCTGGTTGTTGTGCAGCGTCTGCTGATCAAACAGTTCGCCATACTTTCCTATTGTCCTGATTGCTACCAGCTGCTGGGAGTGTCCTGTAGTGGTAAACACACACTTGTTAGTGTTTGTCTCCCAGCCCTCTTTAAGTATCAGGCCGCCAGTTTCGTGGTCCGCTGTCACCAACACAAATGTGTCGGGATTCTCGCAGGCGAACTTGAGCGCTACAGCTACTGCCTCGTCCGTTGCCTGGACCTCGTTGATAACCGTGTGCAGCTCGTTGTTGTGTCCTCCACCATCTGTCTGGCCATTCTCGAACATGAGGAAGAATCCCACATTGTCATTGGCGTCAGACTTTTTCTGCAACCATGTGAGGGAGAATGCCATAACCTTGGATATGGTGGGCTTTGACGTAGATGTAGGCTCAACGCTGGAGTAGAAACCTCCCACTGAGATCCAAAGCTTGTCGTTCTTTGCGGCGATTCCCGAGTTCCATGATACGCTAAGCTGAATGTCCTGTCCCTGGAGAGTGGTCTTTTTGAGGGCATTCAATGTACTGGTGTAATTTGCGATACTACTGCCTATCCACAGGTCTGGAGCAAAACTCATTATATCCCTGACGATTTCAGCGTCATTGCCACGGATTTCGTGGGAGCCGCCAAAACAAGCAGGAGTTGCGTCATAGGCCGCATAATTTGTGACAACACCTATGATTTTGCCCATCTTTTGCCTCAGGGCCTCGGTTATCTGAGGAATATCCTTCTGATAAACGTCAATTCCCTCATATGCGTTTTGTGTCTTGTATCCCGACGAGAGCGCGGTGGCTCCTGCGGCAGAGTCGGTTGTGCCAAAAGTCTGGCCTGTGCCTGATCTGGACAGAGTGGAGGACAATCCGTGATATGGCATCTGATTCATGATCAGCGTGCCTGCGAACTGCTCCGAAACGGCCATGCCATTTCTGCCCATTCCGTCGGAAATGACAAATATTATGTTGTTTGGATCTACAAAGGTTGTGGAGGACAGTGCGGCAATCAGCTCCTCGTTTACGTTTGTGATGTTGGAGTACTTGCCTGTGGCGTCCAGATTCACTGGCGGCAGGCCCTGCGCTCCGCCCAATGTGGCATTGATCTTCCATGTGTATGGAGTTTTGTCATATGTAGGCAGTGTGCCACTAAATTCTGGCGGGGTAAAGGTGCTCTCCTCTTCCTCTGGCCAAGTATAGGACAAGGCATCATCCTCCACAGCCAAAGTGGTCTGAGTAACTGTTATAGCAGGCATGTTGGTAGTCTTGATCATGGCTGCCAGCTCTGCATTTGTCTTGGTTGTGCCATTTACGGTGAAATCCCTGATGTACACCGTGTCGCCAGCCTTTATGTTTACCGTCAATGTTATGTAGCTGGACTCTCCTGAAAAACTCTCGTCCAACAGGCCGGACTCGTCGCTATACTTCTCAACGATTGCGCGCACAGCATACCAGCCATCCCCCAGGGAGACTGTGTTTTTGCCAGAGCCCAATGCCTCGTCGGTAAAGGCATAACCGTCCTTATAGTTTCTGTATCTGATTCTGCTGATGGTAGTGTGGGGCTTGATATAGAACGTGATTACGTCCCCTGATTCCAGTGGTTGCTCCACCTTAAACTGGAACCTGGCCCAGTCGTCGGAGCGCTGTCCTGCAGTAATCTCGACGGCATCCACGGATGATGTGTCTGCCAATGCTGCAGCAGGGGCCGTTGCCACCAACAAAACCGCAACTAAAACAACGGAAAAAGCACTGATTAATCTCTTCATATTTTGTTCCTCTTTGCGCTTTTTTGTTTTATTATGTCAACTTTTATAGTCCATGTCTACAAATCACTACCTTATACAAAAAGGCCACCCCGCAATTGGGATGGCCTGTCAGTTTAAGTCCTATATGCTTACTTTTTCTTCTTAGAAACCAGGACAACTACTACAACTACAGCAACTACTGCAACTGCACCAATTACAACGTAGCCCCAAGGGAATCCCTTCTCAGGTACTGGTGGCTGCTGGCTGTCCTGCTGAGGTAATGCTGTTGTGCCTGCCACTGCTACTGTAACCTTGTCGCCGGCTGTAACCTTGCTGGTATCGTAGCCTGTGAAGTCTGTGCTGTTCGCTGCAACAACCAGGTTGTCCAACCAGATCTCGTCATTGGCCTTGATGTCTCCTGTGAACTCAAGGGTCAATGTGTCAAAGTCCTCGTTGGTCTTAAATGTGAGGAAGTAATAATCGTACTGCTCCACATAGTTCATAACCTTGTCCAGGTTCTGCTCCAGCAATACGGATGCACCGCTGATCTTAACAGCTGTAGCTCCTGCGGGAACCTTAACTGCTACTGTGATCATGTCATGGGCCTTAGCTCCCAGTCCGCTTACTGCGAACTGCAGGCTTGTTGTATCCTCATCTGCTCTGACGTGCAATACATCGCCCTGGAGCAGATCCTCTGTTGTGGTTGTGTTGCCGATGTTTACCTTAATGCCAGCAACGATGTCGTCGATAGAATACTCGTCCTCTGTGGCGCCAAACTCGCTGATGCCCATGAGGTAAGCCATAACCTTACCTACCTGGTTGTTGTACATTTCCTGTCCATTGAATACCTCGGTGTTCTTACCGATGGCGTTGACGGAAACGTTCTGCTGAGAGTGACCAGAAGTTGTGAATGTGCACTTGGAAAGGTCTGTCTCCCATCCCTCTTTAAGTGTCATGCCGCCTGTGTCGTGGTCGGCTGTCTGGATAACGATGGTGTCGGGGTTCTCGCAAGCGAACTTAAGTGCAATTGCCATAGCCTCATCTGTGGCCTGAACCTCGCAAATCATCTGATCAACTACGTTGTTGTGACCAGCATCGTCTGTCATGCCGTTCTCGAACATGAGGAAGAATCCGGCATCTCCCATCCTTTCGGACTTTGCCTGCAGGAATGTAAGTGAGAATGCCATCATCTGTGAAATTGTAGGCTGTGTCTCAGAGAAATCGTCGCTGTATCTGACGTCTGCAGGAACGCTGATCCAAAGGCTGTCCTGGCCAGATGTTATTGCTGTGTTCCAGTCAGTGTGAATCTCCTCTACACCCTTGCACATTATCTCAATATAATATGAGGTGAAGGTGGAGTTGTAGTCCTCTACGCCCTGTCCGATGAACAGATCCGGAACATAGCCTCTAATCATATCTCTGGCAATCTCGGAGCTGTTGCCGCGGATAGCGTGAGCGCCACCATAACAAGCAGGTGTTGCGTCATATGCCCAACCGGTTGTAACTACACCGATGATCTTGCCAAACTGCTCCTTAAGAACCTCTGTAATCTGAGGGATGTCCTGTCCGTTAACGTCCAGGCCCTCGTAGGAGTAACGTGTCTTCATGCCGCTGGCCAAGGCTGTACCGCCGGCTGCAGAGTCTGTAGTAACAAACTTGGAACCAGTCTCCAGATCATAGGACAAGGTTGCGGATGCTCCCTTGTTGGGCAGGTTGTTAAGAATCAGCTCTCCTGCATAATTCTCGGACAACAGAATGTCGTTGTCTCCCAATCCGTCGGAGATTACAACGATCATGTTGTTGGCATCTACAAAAGTAGTGTTCTGAATAGCGGCCAACAGCTCGTCGTTAATATTGGTCACGTTGCTGTAGCGACCTGTGGCTGCCAGGTTAACTGCAGGCAGGTTTGTTGCTCCGCCCAATGTGGCGTTGACCTTCCATGTGTAGGGTGCAGTGTCGTACACAGGCAATTCTCCTGTGTACTCCTCAGGTGTGTATGTATCGGCCCATGCTCCCAAGGGAATAGCCACAAGAGCTACTACCAAAAT
The DNA here is from genome assembly GCA_045588325.1 of Clostridia bacterium. GTDB lineage: Bacteria > Bacillota > Clostridia > RGIG7378 > RGIG7378 > RGIG7378. The sequence continues at coordinate 17,584 of JAZNEA010000063.1, read as the reverse complement.
GAGCATCGGAACCAGCTTCTTAATATTAAAACTCATATTATTCCTCCTATTGAGTCTTGATTACGATATTTTAGCATACCAAGGAAAAACGGACATGTAGAAAACTCATGTCCGTTTTTGTGTACTTTATACAATTATTCTGCTTTTTTCTTCTCAACCAGAAAATCCATGGCCTCCAGATATCCATTAAGTCCATGCCCCTTTATTGTGGCCACGCACCCTTGACGGATGTACGAAACGCGTCTGAACTCCTCTCTGGTGTCGGGATCCGAAATGTGCACCTCCACTGTGGGAATGCCCACTGTCTTAACCGCGTCCAAAAGCGCCACGCTGGTGTGGGTATATGCTCCCGGGTTGATTACGATGCCCTGAACCTCCCCAAAGGCTGCCTGAATGACATCCACCAGCGCCCCCTCGTGGTTGGACTGAAAGAATTCCACCTGAACTCCCAGTTTATCACCATGGTCCTGTATCATGTCGCAAAGGTCCTGATATGTATTTGTCCCGTAAATCGCCGGCTCCCTGATACCTAACATATTCAGGTTAGGGCCGTTAATAATCAATATTTTCAATGTAGTCCTCCCATATTATGCGGGCGCAATCTGTGCTGTCCCCTCTGTTGTCTGCCTCAATATCGCTGACGGCCATATATGCCGGTCGCCTGGCCTGCCACATTTGTTCCAGATCGGCATTTGCTGACAACGGCCGGCCGCCTCTGTCCAGCTGCTCCAGGGCCCTGTCCAATAGATAGACACGGCTATTACACCGTATGGCCCTGCGATTCTCGGGTCTCAGTGGAGCTCCGCCTCCTGTGGCAATTATGCTGCCTGCCTCTCTACACACCCGCTCCAGAACCTGGGTCTCCGTCTCGCGGAAACTCTCCTCACCAAACGCCTCAAATATCCGGGGGATTTCCATACCCCTCTCTTTGACAATTTCTGCATCTATATCCACCACTGGACGACCGGAAATCTGTGCCAGTTCCCTGGCTACTGTGGTTTTCCCGCTGCCCGGCATACCTACCAGCACAATGTTTGTCCTGCTATGGACCAAATCCCTGTATATCTGCTCCCGGTTATCTGGCATTTCCCCCGTCCAAAGCCTGCAGGCCTCTGCCGCCTGTGCCACCAGCATGTACAATCCTCCTGCACAGGGAATCCCCCTGTCCTTTGCCTGTTGGATCAGGCCTGTCCTGATGGGGTTATACACAACATCCAGAACTCCCCTGAGTTGTGGGAACCTGGACAAGTCCATTATCTCCTCCAGAATATTTGGATACATGCCAACGGGTGTGGCGTTTACGATTATTTCGATATCGGAAATGTTGTGGGCCTCCTGATATGACACGGCCCCCTCCCGGCTACTACGGGATGCTCGGACAATGCTGCTCGCTCCTCTGTCTTTGGCTGCTGCCTCCACCGTCAGGGATGTTGCCCCTGTACCCAGGATGAGGACCTTTCGACCATCAAAATCTATGCCGGCCCTGTCTGCCATGGCCAAAAAGCCCATGTAATCCGTGTTGTATCCCACCAACTGTCCGTCTCTGCGCACAATTGTGTTGACACAGCCTATGGCCCTGGCACTCTGGTGGATGTTGTCCAAAAAGGGCATGACGTCCCTCTTGTAGGGTATAGTTACGTTCAGCCCCTGCCACTGCCCATTGCGGATATACTCCTCTAACTCCTGAGGCTCCAGGCATTTCAGCTCATATTGATACTTGCCAAAGGCCTGATGTATGCCCGGCGAATAGCTGTGGCCCAACTTTCGTCCTATCAGTTGGTACATGATCAGTCCTCCCTTATGCCGTCCTCGTATTCACGGGTAATTCTTATAATCTCGCGGAATATCTGTGCCATGGATTCGCCTTTGCCATGGTCCACAGCATCTGCCATTGCCCTAACCTTATCCAGGATCAGCTGCTCTCTGTCGGGGTCGTATGTTGGCAAGCCCAGGAGCTCCTTCTCCTTGGCAATAGCCCCTGCCAACTCCATGCGCTGGCACAGCAATTCCACCAGTCTGTTGTTGATGCTATCTATCGCTCTGCGGCACTGGGCCATATCTCCTGCATCCGCATCCATCATGGCGTCCAATATAGTAATGGCTGTGACAGCCTCCACACAAGGAACAGCTCTGACAGCAATGCATGGGTCGTGCCTGCCAGAAATTGCAATGGCGGTCTCCTCCATTCTTGACAACGACACCGTCCTCTGCTCCATAGATATAGATGCGGTTGGCTTAAATGCGCACCTGAACAGTATGGGCATGCCGTTTGTGATGCCGGCCTGTACGCCTCCGCTATGGTTAGACTCCGTGGCCACCTGTCCATCACGAATCACATATGGGTCATTGTGTTGGCTGCCCCTCATGGTCACCGCATTAAATCCAGCTCCGAACTCCACTCCTCTGAGTGCGCCCAGCACGTACATAGCAGCGGAAATGCGATTTTCTATGCCGTTGCCCAGTGGAGTCCCAACTCCTGCAGGAACGCCTACCACGGCGCACTCCACCATGCCGCCTATGGAGTCACCGCATCGGGCAGCCTCCTGTATGGCCTGGTCCATAGCCTCTGCGGCCACGGGGTCTAACACCGGCATGCCTGTTGCCGGGGCAAAGTCAGCCTCTGTGATTGCAACTGGGTCAAAAGCCTTGTCCTTAATGGTTCCCACCTGGCCCAAATGAGCCCCTATATAAATTCCCTTTTCTCTGAGGGCACACATGCACACATAACCCACAGCACAAAGAGGGGCTGTGAGCCTTGCGGAAAAGTGTCCTCCACCCCTCAAATCGCAATCAGGATATCTCAATCTCGACGTATAATCTGCGTGAGACGGTCTGGGGGTATCTGCAAATCCGTTATAATCCCCTGAACGCTGGTTTTTGTTCGGTATTGAAACCACCAGAGGCATGCCATCTGTAACGCCGTCCACCAAACCTGACAGAAATTCTGGCACGTCATCCTCTCTCCTGGGGGTTGTGTTTCGCTGTCCTCCGCGTCGTCTGGCCATGAATGCCATAAGGCCATCCATATCCACGCGAATGCCCTTTGGAAGGCCGATAGCTGTACACCTGACGAACTCTCCGTGAGATGCTCCCTCCATGGTTATTCTTATATTCAATCCAAAGGTAGACTTCATTCTGCACGGCCTCCTATTTTAGCAAAATCCTCAAAAAATCCTGGGTATGACTTGGCACAACACTCTGCGCCCAAGACGGTAACCGGCTCCCTGCAGATGAGGGACGCAACCGCTCCGCTCATTGCAATTCGGTGATCTCCCCAGGAATCCACCTGTCCTCCTGTCAAAAAGCCACAGCCCTCCACGTATACGGTATCCCCCTCCACGCGAACGTTGCCTCCCAGGCCTCTTAGCATAGAGCAAACTGACTCCACCCTGTCGCTCTCCTTAATGCGGAGACGGGCCACATTGCTAAACTCACTGGTTCCCTGGGCCCCTGCAGCCAAAACCGCCAGAATCGGGAACAAATCCGGTATTTCTGAAACATCCACTTGCACAGGCTGCAAAGCGGTTGTGGTTGGCCTCCTGATGTGCCAGCTCCTATCTCCCACGGAACGAACCTGTGCTCCCATTTGCTCTAATATGTGGGCAATTGCCCTGTCGCCCTGTCTGGATTTTCCCTCCAATCCGGCAACCTCAATCTCTCCGCCCAGTGCTCCTGCGGCCAACAGGAATGCGGCTCCTGACCAGTCTCCCTCCACCTCATAGGTGTCCGGCGTTTTGCTTGTGTCAAAGGGCTGCTCCAGAGAATAAACTGTCCCCTCCTGGGACGTGTTCCTCTGCCACCTGGCCCCAAAATGAGCCAATGTATCAACCGTCATGTCCACGTATGCTGAGGATTCCATCTTGCCTGGTATTACCACCCTGCTGGTGCCTCCAACCTTGGCCAATGCCATGAGCAGTCCGGAGATGAACTGGGAGCTGATATTCCCAGGAATACGATATTCTCCTATCTCCAATGAACCTGTCAACGTCAGGGGCAGTCTATCTCCTTTGGCGGTAACGCCATGTCTTTGCATTTCGTCTATGATTACCGAAATAGGCCTCTCGGGCAATCTGCCCTGGCCTGTGAATGTTCTGTTAAGGCCCAGACTGGAGCATACCGGTAGCAGGAATCTCAAGGTGGATCCACTCTCCCTGCAATTTACCTCTCCATCTGACTGAGTCAAATCCCAACCGCTATAACAAAGGGTGTCACCTTGCCTGGTATAACTCGCTCCCAGATTTGCCAGCGCCTCTATGGTCGTCTCCACATCTATGGAATTTCCGACGGCAGAGACACTTGCGTCATTGCCACAAAGGGCAGAACAAATCAGAGCCCTGTGAGCATCTGATTTTGATGGGGGTGCCACGACTCTTCCCGATATTCGGCTGTTGGGTCTGATTGTAATATCCATTTGTTGTTAAATAATGAGCATTTGCGGTAGCTGGTCCATATCTACCGGGACTATGCTGCACTGGCCATCCATGTTTGGCATAACTATGCTAATCCTCTGTCCAGCCCTCTTTTTGTCTGTCCTGATAGCCTCCACGATATCTGCCTTTGGAACAGGGCATGCCACTGGCAGACCCAATCCCTCCAAAATCTGTGTCAATCTATCTGTATATCCTGTGGGGCACAAACCCATGGCCTCTGCGGTCCTGGACATCACAACCATTCCGATGGCGACGCCCTCTCCGTGCTGAACCTCTCCGCCAGTACACTTTTCCACGGCGTGTCCCACTGTATGTCCAAAGTTCAGGAGCATTCTCTCTCCCGTATCCCTCTCATCGGCCTCTACAACCTGGGCCTTAATGGCGACACAGGACAAAATAAGCTCCTCCAAAATGCCGTGAACCGATGGGTCAGTCTCTCCCGTAGTGGGAGTTGCTGCAATCTGAGCCAGCCTGTCTGCCAGCTCCAATATCCTTTTGTCCCTGATACATCCGTACTTGATTACCTCAGCCATGCCGCAGGCGACCTCTCGACCTGGCAGAGTGTCCATAGTCTCTGGATCAATTATGACCATGGAAGGTTGCCAGAACGTGCCGATCTGGTTCTTGTGTCCACCCATATTTACTCCGGTTTTGCCTCCCACAGAAGCATCCACCGCTGCCAAAAGCGTGGTCGGAATCTGGACGAAACGTATGCCTCTAAGGTAAATAGAGGCTGCGAAACCTGCCATATCTCCAGTAATGCCTCCACCCAGTGCTATCACCAGATCGGAGCGTGTCATTTCTGCCCTCTTAAGCTCGGACAGAATAATCTCTACCGTGTGCATGGTCTTGGAGGCCTCTCCCGGCACAAAAGAAAGGGATTTTGTCTCAATGTGGGCATCTCTCAGGGCGCCTATTACCTTGCCTCCGTATATGGCCATAACGTTGGAATCTGCCACGACAAAGCATTTTGCCCCAGGAAAACGACGTCCAATAAGGTTACCCAGGCTCTCCAACAAACCTGTGCCAACCAGTACGTCATATGGCTGAGATGTATTTACGTGTACGCTCTGCATGTGACCTCCTTTTAGCTAAGAGTTAAGAGATAAGAGTGAATAAAGTTGGTGAGTTAAAAGTTAAAAGTGAAGAGTGAAGAGTTCTGGACACTATGTTCCAAAGGCCAAAGTTGAGAGATAAAAAGTTGACTAACTATTCGTTAGCCAACTTTTTATCTCTTAACTCTTAACTCTAAACTATCCAACTTTATTCACTCTTCACTTTTAGTTCTTAACTGAACTTCTAAAATCCTCTTCCGCCGGCATGGCCTCCACGGCTTCCACCGCCACCACTGCTGGAACTCTGAACCACGGTTCTAATAACATTTCTTGTCAAAAACACATCTCTTTGGTCCTTAAGCTCCAATTGTGTGAACTCATTAAGAGGGTAATTTGTGGGCGTCAATTTCATCTTATATCTTAGTGTGACAATTCCCACAAAGGCTCCTGCCACAACCAGCATTGTGATGATTCCGCCTAGAATGTACACGCCCATGCCGCTCCGCTCCTGTTGCCCACTTGGACAAGCGACCTTGGCCGCGCTCACAAAGCTGCGAGCTGCGCCATCGTAATCTCCTGCACGCATTTGGCTCTCCATGGCATCCAGAACATCATCCACATCTCCTCTGGAAAACTCCTGGTCAGGCCACCCCCACAGAAACAAGTCATATGTGCGGTCCGCCATGTTGATAACCATAAGTATTACGTCATCTGATCTGTAATTCAGACCTGCCTCATAGCAGTGCTTTCGGCCAGCTGCCTCAACATCTCCGTCATAGGATACGTCCGTTGTTACCACAACAAAATATGCGTCCTTCTCTGTGGATGCCTCAATGAGCAGGGCTGTCAGCGCGCCGTGATCCTCGATGATTCCGTCTCCTGCCTTATCCAACAGGTATGTCACGTCGCCTGCACCTACAGCTACCGTGGACACTGCAAGCACAACCAGCAGCAACAATATGCTAACGATTCTCTTTACCATATCCACAGGCCTCCTCCGCTACTGTAATAATAGCCGGATCCCTCTATGAGCAAGGGTAGCAAAAACGCTGTGGCCAGGCCCAACAACGCACCTACCACTCCTGCCACCAGGGCAAGTTTCTTCCAGTTAATCGGCATCTCTCCATAGGTCTTACCTGTATAGCCGTTCATGGCGAATGTGTATCTGCGTTTTGGCGTGTTATAGGTGAGGATCCATAGGGGCATCAGGCAATACTCCCAATTGCTATGCTTTACCACCGCACTCTTTTCCATGGAAGAAACCGTGCTGTATCCATGGATCGTGCCACGCAAAATCTGCTCTGCGTACTGGTTGATTCGGTTCTTGACGTCGCCCTGAATATCGGTCCTTTCCATGTTTCGCTTTTTTGTTACAAATCCCGACAAATATGTCATGGAGAAGGGTTCGTGACAGGTGGCAGGGAATGGCAAAACACCCTCCAACATGGCCTTGTCTGCCTCGGAAAGTGCGGCTGTGCTCAGGTCCTCAAAATGTATGTCCCCACGCCTGTACACCTTGTATTTTGTGGTCTCTGTGTATTTGATATTGCCCGTTCTCCAGGAGCGCACTCTGGTGCCTATTCCCTCAAAAGAACAGTCCGCATCTGCATCTGCCACCCAGAACGGGTAATAGATGCCCTGTATTTTCTCCAGATGTGCTGTCGCTAAGAAGTCCTTTGGCAAAAACCACTTTTTGCCCATGATTTCCATAAATTTGCTCTTGGCCGCCTCAGCATCGTACTTAAAGGGAACCACCGTGTCTGGCCTCAACGCTCCCGACAATCTACCCTTGGCAACTACAGGGTTATGGCAGTACGGACAAATCTCCGCCGCTGTGTGCTGGTCTGCCAGAATCTCCGCTCCACAGGAGGGGCAATTGTACTCCACCATACCGGCGTTAAATTCCTCCTGCCTGCGCTGGTCCTCCTGGGCCTGACTGTAGGCCTTGGTGTCCTTAAGCTCCTGCTCTGCAAATTCCGAATCGCAAAACGGGCATACCAATTTGTCAGCCCCTGGCTGATACTCCAATCCTCCTGAACAATTCGGACATTTGTAGGTTATTACTGTGTTCTCCACGAAAACTCCTGATTATAAATCCTCTGCTCTTGCCACATTCTCCCCGATTGAGATTGCCAAATTGCCGTTTCTGCAGCGAACCTGGTCAATAAACTCCTTCATTTGGGAATCGTCCTTGAATACAACCACATATGAAAGCTCGTATATGCTACCCATGTTAGCTGTGCGAACCTTATCGCAGTGGTATTTTTTTAGATATTTCTCGAAAAGGTCGTCAAACACTCCCTCAAATTCCAGCGTCTCGGGAATAGCTATTTTGAGTCTCTTTTCTGTGTCCCTGATGGCCGTAAGGCTGACAAATGATAGTATTACCATAACTACAGCCATGATTACGGAAAAAACCGCTGCGTAAATCACGTATCCCATGCCGCAGGCCAATCCGCAACACACCGAAAAGAATATGTAGCTGATATCTCTGGCAGAACCGGGGTTGGATCTGAATCTGACCAATGCAAAGGCGCCGCAAACGGTAAATGCAATGCCAAGATTGCCGTTAACCAACATTATTATGGACTGAACCATGGCTGGCAAAAGGGCCAATGTCATGGCCATGCTGCGATTACGGTTGCCCGTCAGGCGATATACAACTGCGATGGCAATACCGATTGCCAGCGAAACCCCCAGGCATACCAATACGGCTGCTGTGGTCCATCCTCCAAATATTGTCTTAACTGAATCAAACATCTTTGTTTCCTCTCTCTGTGTTATACGTCCTGTGGTTCAGGTATATTAAGGGCACCTGGATGCCACTGTCCCGGCAACCTGCCATGGCTGCGGCTGAGCTCGAACATCTTGCCGTACTTGGAATAAGAACTGGGCAATATGTTTAACTGCTTCATGGCCTGGGTCAACCACATGGGAACGCCCTCTGGAACCTTAACCTCCATCAGGTACAAATCATCCACGCCACCAAAAAACATCCATCCTGCATCGCCCATGTCCATGTTGGGGTGGTCAATCCGTCCCCGCAATCCGCTGTCCATGGTCATCCTGAACCCAGGCATCTGTGGTGCCTCGTACGCCGTGCGGTCACAAGCCACAAATGCTGCCGGTCTCAAATCCACCTGGTGAATCAGATAATCTATCTCTCTGAGAATCTGACAATCTTTATCCTGAGGATAGATGCCTCTGTCCAAGTAGTCCAGGCACTTGGAAAGTTTCATAGCAACTCTCCGCTTGTTGCCAAACCCCTTAAACTTGCGCTTAATCTCCAGGAAAGCCTTGGAGTCCGGAGCGGGAACGCCATAGCATCTGATTCTCAGCTTTTCCTTATACACTGGCTTGTCTATTGAGCGATTGATCAACAGTCCGTCCTGCGTATCGTAGTACAGACTGCAAATCACTGACTTGCCATACTTGTCCACCACCACCTGGGAGCCCAGCAATTTCAACAACTGGTCGTGCTGCTGACGCGTCAACACAAACTTGCGCTCGTATCTGTTAAATACCGCTCCGTTTTGAGACTGCATCCTGCCCTCCTGCCAAAAAACTCTCTGTTATTTTATACCATGAAACAGTGCAATTGTTAAGTGTATCCAACTTTACTATAGTACGCGCGCCTGGGCGCAGGCGCGTTTTGAATAATTTAAATAAAATTTTCATTTTTTTGGCCAAAATCCTTGGACATTTTTTTCTTTGCGTGGTAGTATGATTTTGCACAAGATTTGCGTCAATACGGCGTACTACTTGTGCATAGCATTTTAGGAGGAATTCATTATGAACAAATTCTCACGCATCGTGATTGCAGTTCTCGTATTTGCAATGACAGCTGCCTCCGTATTTGCTTTCTCTACATCAGCTTTTGCTGCAGAGACAGTAGACACAGAGGTTGTTACCATTACAGCTACTAACTGCGACGATTCTTACTGCGAGAGCAGATTCCAGTTCAAGATTGCAAGACCTATCAAGAACGGCTATGTTATTTCTTTCCTTATCAAGCCCCACAACACTGACGCAGAGACAACTCTGTCCGTTGTTGGTGATGCTAAGGAGACCGTAGGCGTTGCTTCTGATCCTGCATTCATTGCTGAGACATTCGGCACCAACGCCGATGTTGTTGACGTAGGCGATGGCTGGTACCACGTAACTGCAGAGGTTGCAGCTTTTACCGATGAGAGCGGTGAGCTTGCAGAGAAGTACACAGCTTCTTACTTCTACCTCAAGTTGGGCGCAGGCTGCGTAGTTGGCGATAAGGTTTCTTTGTGCAACCTTACTATCACTGACGCAGAGGGCACCGCAACTACATACACAGCAGCTGACCTTCAGAAGTATACACAGGTTCTGTACGACAGACCTATCTTCGACAAGGCAACTGAGACTGTTGCTGTTCCCAAGGCTGGCCTTGAGTTCGCTGGCTCTTCCAACAACGGCGGCACAAGCAACGGCGGCGATTCCGCAAACAAGTGGGCTGGCGTTGATGCTGGCGAGTTCTGGAACCCCGACGCAACCCCCTACACATGGAAGGTTAATGCTGCTCTTGGTGGCGCTACTAACCTGCCTGCAGTAGTTCTGGGCGCTACAGGTGGTAACACCAACATCACAAACGTAAATGATCAGCTTATTGCAGCTCTTACAACTACAACATTTGTACAGCCCAACAACTTGATCTTCTCCTTCTCTGATGGTTATGGTACTCCCGAGATTCAGCTCGCTGAGACTTACTACGATAACCTTATCGTTAACGAGATGCCTTACTTCGGTTCTTCCAAGACAGCATCCCTTAACGAGTCCACAGGTAAGGACAACGTTACTACCGACTCCGCTGCTGGTGGTACAGCTCTTTCCACAGGTTACAAGACCATTTATGGTTATGAGAACCTGGACAAGAACCTTAACCCCATTCCATGTATCTCCGAGGTTCTCCGTGAGAGATTCGGCAAGATTATCGGTGTTGTTACAATCGGATGGGCTTATGACGCAACTCCTGCTGACTTCGGCGGTGCTCATGCACAGCGTGGTGACAGCGGCACAATTGCAAAGCAGATGCTGACATTCGCTCCTGACCTGTTCATCGGCGAGGCAACAACTGACTACACATCCACATTCAACTCCCTTAAGAACAATGAGCTTAAGGATCAGGACATCGGCTGGTGCACATCTTGGTCCAAGGCTATTGGGGCAACAAACGACAAGTTGTTCATTAACCTTAGCTCTTCTGAGGGCCACGAGGTTTACTACACCTCCACATACGCAGACCTGCAGGCAGTGGATAACCCCACCATCTCCATGGTAACTGCTTTCTCTCTGACATGGCTCCAGGCCAAGTCCGAGGCTAACGACAACGTTGGTTTCTACATGATGTTTGAGAACGGCCAGACAGACGCTGCTGGTCACGACAACAGCCACGACGATATGATCGGTGAGGTTAACGCTACAGACGAGATGGTAGCTATCTGCTTGAAGTTCGCTTGCGAGAACCCCGATACTATCGTAGTATTCAGCTCTGACCACGAGACCGGCGGTCTTGTTCTCAGAGAGGGTTGGGAGACAGACCTCAAGAAGGCTAAGTTCACAACTTCCGGTCACTCCAGACAGAACGTTCCGATTTACGCCATGGGTTATGAGCCTTATGCAAAGCTCTTCGGTTACGAGGATATGTACAATGCTCAGCTTGGTAAGCTTATGGCTTACGTAATGGGTGTTGAGGACTTCGGTGCATCCGAGGAGGAGTATCCTCTTTGGGGTTCCATCCAGGCATTCATCGATGGCACATGGGTAACAGATGATCCTACAACAGAGGTTCCCACAATTGAGGAGAATGCAAAGTTTGACGGCACATTGCTTAACGTTAAGTTTGATCCTACTAAGACAACTCAGAAGATCGTTCTCAGCGGCCTCACAGTTGCTAACCACGACATGATGACTCTGGCATACTCTGTTCCCGCAGGCGCAACCAACATTGCTATCTACGGCGGTGACGGTGCTACAATGGCTAAGATCCTCGAGACCGCTTGTGATGGAGATACCAACTTCATTAAGGATGTGAACCACTACTATGCTACATTCAAGGCTGTAGAGGACTTCACTCAGTTGGTTATCGAGGTTACAGGTACATTTGCAGAGGGTGATGCCATGGTTCTGGATAACCTGCTTATCGCAACAGCTCCCGTAATCACATTCGATGACTACGATCTGTCCAAGGTTTCTGCAGATGGTACGATCACTCTTACAGACGCAGAGGGCAACGTAATTAAGGAAGCTACAACAGATGATGGCGACGACGACAAGGATGCAGACGGTTCCAAGAACGATATCATTCTTCCTATCGCAATTGGCGCAGGTGCTGTAGTTGTTATCGTAGCAGTTGTAATTGTTGTTCTTAAGATGCCTTCCAAGAAGGAGAACGAATAATTCGCTTCTAAATGATTTTTTAAGAGAGGCTCCCACGGGGGCCTCTTTTTTGATGCCCATGTTTTCGCTACATGGTATAATAGTGACATTAAACTTGGGAGGATTCTCATGACTATTCTTGTTACAGGCTTTGAGCCCTTTAATAACGCCTCGACGAACCCTTCCTGGGACGCGGTCGCCTCTCTGCCGACAGAAATAGACGATAATCGACTTGTTTCTTTGCAACTGCCTGTTGTATACGATCAGTGCTGGCAGGTTCTGGAGGCCGCAATTTTGGCCCACAGGCCTCAGCTGGTTGTTTGTTGTGGCGTTGCAATGCGTCGACAGCTAATCAGCCTGGAAACTATGGCTCAGAACATCAAAAGTGCCACTATAGCTGACAACCAGGGTATTCTGTGCCAGGGTGAGTGCATCAACCCATCAGGCCCAGACTCTGTGTCATCCCAGCTTAACTTCAAAGCCTTACTCAATCAGTTAAAACTCCAGGACATCCCCTGCGAGATCTCCACTTCGGCAGGACAGTACGTATGTAACAACTTGTATTACCACCTGATAGGCAACAGCTCTGCCTTAGGATACAAAGGGCTCTTTGTCCACCTACCTCCCCCTCAGGAGGTGCCAACTAGCGTGGCAACTACAGCTCTTAAGACCGTTGTCTCTACTCTGGTGGCCTTGGAGTATTGCACCGGGGAGAGCATTTTACACGACGATATGGTGGAGGCCATGAGCAGCAAGGACGCCTTCCCCCTATACAGTGGGCCAAAGGGGTTACTGCTTTCTCACGGCCCGGAACGAGACTACCTCTCCATGTCGGCCCCCGATTCTGACTCATCCCATGGATTGCTATCCTACTTGCCCGACGGCTGGGATTGCGTCATCACCCACCACATGTATGAGATAGATGCCCTGGGCACACTAGGTCCTGTTGGATATGGTTCCAGATGTTGCATTGCTTCCTACTCAAAGAACACTCCTTTGCCTCTGGCAGAGAACTGCCATATAGCCCCATTAACCATGGAACACCTGGACTACGCCTCCATGCGATACCACCTGTTCCGACGCAGGACCTACGTGGCGGAGCGTATACAGGCCGGTGAAATGTGGGGTGCTTGGGTCGATGGTCGCCTATGCGGGTTTATCGGCCTGCACGAAGAGGGCGCAATGGGTCTCCTGGAGGTGGATCCAGATTCCCGACGTCTCCACCTGGCCACTGAGCTGGAATCCTGGCTGATCAATCACCGTCTTAGTCAAGGGGCCATTCCATTCTGCCAAATTGTATATGGCAATCATGCTTCCATGGGATTGCAATCTAGACTGGGACTAGAACATAGTGACTTTCAGGTCTGCTGGGTTCATCCCAAAAGGGAGTCTGCCGAGACTTCTTCCGTGGTCCTATCCGACTTTGCCTCCAAGGTCTACACCATTGTCTCTGCCATCCCCTGCGGCAAGGTGGCAACCTATTCGCAGGTGGCGGAGTTAGCAGGATCTCCTCGGGCCGCCAGGGCTGTAGGCAATTTGCTGCACAAAAACCCTGACTCACAAAACATCCCCTGTTGGAGGGTGGTTTCTGCAAATGGTGCTCTTTCTAAATCTTATGCCTTTGATGGTTTAGAGGGGCAAGCATCCCGCTTGGCCCAGGACGGAGTCCACGTGACCAACAATAAGGTGGACCTCAAAAAATATTTATGGAAAATTTTGCGATAGGCGAACTTTTTGAAAAAGCTGTCGTCTCATTGGATAGAGAGCTTCTTAGAACTTCTCATTCATGTTTGTTCCCCTGATAATAACAGACCTGCCAAACGGCAGGTCTGTTGTTGCTTTTATATTATATTTGATATGTGTTGTAATAGCGCCTCCTTGGTGTTTGGCAACTGCTCCTCTATCACCAGCTCCAGCAGTTGTTCCAAAATTACGCCTACAACCGGACCTTCCTTTATCCCCAGGTCTGCCAGATCACGTCCCGTAACTGCCAGCTGTCCTCTGTTAAAGGGCTTGTTTGCTGCAAGTATCTCCTCCTTGAGAGTGCAAATCCTGTCCAGGTTTGGTATCCTGTCGCTCTTCTCCCTGTTTTGGGCCATGTTATCTGCCTTTTTCAGCCACATGAGACGATCAAAGGCCTGTGTGCCTAGATTACCTAACATCCGACGGACTCCCGCCTCGGAAATGCCGTCCACATTGTCGTCGTGGTGCCGTATTAGCTGCACAACTGCATCTATGGTGTCGCCGTCCATGCGCAAATTCTGCAGGACACCCCGGGCAATCTCTGCTCCCCGGGCCTGATGCCCCTTGTAATGGGCCACTCCCTGTGCGTCGCTGGTGCAGCATTCAGGCTTTGCTAAGTCATGCAACAATGCGGCCAACCTGTCCACCGGCTCTGCGGGAACTGCATCCACCACTCGTGCTGTATGTTCAAGTAATGTGTAACAATGATATGGATTCTGCTGTTCGTAGCCCTTCATGACGGCCATACCGGGAATGACCTGATCCAGCACCTCTGGATAATCCATAATAATGCGGCCGGCTCCTGGTCCCAGCAATAACTTGACCAATTCTACGGAACATCTCTCCCTGGAGACCTTATCCAATGTGGGCGCCATTTTGCGCAACGCCATGTCCGTGGCCGGGTCAATGTGGCCATCCAGCACCGCAGCGAACCTCAATGCCCTCAAAATTCTCAAGGCGTCCTCAGTGAATCTCTCCTCCGGATTGCCAACACACCTGATGACCCTATTCGTCAAGTCCTCTGCTCCCCCAAACAGGTCGGTCATCCCTCTGTTTGGCGACCAGCACATGGCATTAATAGTAAAATCCCGCCGCCTCAAATCCTCTGTCAGGTCCACGCCCAGCCTCACCTGATCTGGGTGGCGCCCGTCGCTGTATTTGCCGTCACTGCGATATGTGGTTATCTCCAGCTGATGGCCGTCTATCCACACGGACAGCGTCCCGTGCCTGATGCCTGTGTCCACCTGCCTATATCCTGCAAAGACCTGCCTCATCTCCTGGGGCATCGCATTGGTGTTGATATCGTAGTCCTGAGGCTCTCGTCCCATAAGAATATCACGGACACAACCCCCTACCAGGTGGGCCTGAAATCCGTGACCTTGTAATATCTCTATTGCTTTTATCGCATACTGGGGAATCTTACCAAACACTGCAGTCTCCTAAAAACCACACCAGGTAACCAGGACAAATATCAGCGCAAAACCCACAATCTGTCCACCAAAATAAAAGGCCAGGGAGTGGCGGCCTGCAAACTGCAGCCAGCGCAGTCCCGGTTCGTAAGGCACGTTCACTACGGACTTGCCCTCTTTGTAAATAACCTTGCCAAGGAGCGCTCCCACCAAGAACCATCCCAGGAACGGGAACAGCGGCCAAAAGTCTCCGCTCTCCCATAGGCCCGGCCAATTAGCCACCAATGGGTATTGCCACGTTACGTCTTTGCCCAGGGGCGCCTCCTGATAGTATGCACCCACCACCAGTGTTGCCACAGCAAGCACAAACAAGACAGTCTGAGGGCAACGAAACTTCTCCAACAGGCCGTACAATATCTGACACACTGCAATGCAGTGAATTATTCCAAAATAAATAGCAATGTCGCCCGACAGGAAATTGTCTGCCACAACCGTGACCACTGTCAGGACCACAGCGAACGCACCCATTCTGAGGCCTCTGCGCAGGTTGTTCCTCGATAAGCAGCAGCATACGCCAGAAATTGCCACAAACAACACCACAAACGCAGTATGTGTGGCGGTCCTCAATACGCCTCCCAGATACAAATCGCTGACTCTGGACAGCCACTGGCCCACCTGTGACTGGAACTCAATGCCGCTCCAGCCCAGATCCCATGCCAGATGGTCAAACACCACCAAGAGAATGAGAAAACCGCGCAGAGCATCCAGCTCCCATATTCGGTTGCTATTGTCTCTCTGTTTTGCGCTCATGTCTCCTCCTAAAGTGCCCATATATAACATAATGGAGAGTGCGCACTGGTACGCCTCTCCATATCAAGTAGTGCTTGTTTCTCTATTAAACGTTGATCTCGCCGAGAATATCGCGAAGGATGGCAACCTCTTCCTCTGTAAGGGTGATGCCCTTGCCCATCTTCTCATCGTTGGGTGCCCAGTCGCGAATATCTATCTTAGCCTTACCGCCATTCCAGCTCACAAGGCGAACCTCTCTGGTCCAACCCTTAGCGCTCTCAGATAAGGTTCCGTATTTCTCTTTAACTTCGTAAGTAAACTCTGCCATTGTCTTCTCCTAATAAATAAATATAAGTATATATATATTATAACACTTAGCCTGTAGTCAAGTCCTTTTGCGGCATTAGTTAAACAGGTTATTCATCAGGGCATCAATGGATTGGCTCCTACGAGCAGTTTCATCCTGATCTATGGAGATGTTGATTACGTCACCCTCCTTTGCTCCTGTCGGCACCAGCGCCTTGGGCATGTCAATCATAGCCCCATCTGGCAGCTCAACTCTGGCAAAGTCTCCTTCAAACCGATCAATAATAATCTTCATATCTTCTCCTTAATCTTTAGGTTTACAAGTTCCACAGGTGGAATACCCCTGGCCCTGCAGCTGGGCAATTGTCAAAGTGGATTCTGCGTAGTTCTCTGGACTGATGCTGGACACGTGGCGGCAATCGAAATAATGAATTTTTTTGCTGTTTGTATTGAGCACCCATTTTGCGCCGTCTGTTGTGTCCTGCTGAGGCGGGCTGTCGGGTTTTGTTTCTCCCTTGTTGTAAGAAACCTCATATTTTGTACCATCCGTCGATACCACGATCGTTCCATTTAAGTCGGTTCGCAGAATAGTGGCTCCGGCCTTTTCCCATCTGGCGACAATGGTGTCCTTGGGATGTCCGTAGCTATTGCCCTCTCCCACCTGGAAAATGGCGTATTCCGCTCCGGTTCGGCTTACAAATGCCTGGCTGGACGACGTTGTGCTTCCATGATGTCCAACCTTGATAAAGTTGCAGGACACGTCTGCGGTTATTTCCTTTTCGGAAACGGACTCCGCATCTCCCATAAACAAGAAGCTGTGCTGTCCGTACACGATCTTTACAACGGCGGAGTAGTTGTTGAGACTCTCATATCCTGTAGAGTTCGGGGCCAAAAAGTCTATTTTCAAACCTGCCTCCGAAAGCATATTCACCCCTGCCTTGGCCTCAGTAATAGTCTTGCCCTTGTTCTGGATGGCCAGCAGCATGTTTTCGAATGTCTTGGTGTTATTGGACGCCTTGGGCATATATATCTTGCCTATGTCCAGGGACTCGATCACGTGTTGCATGCCTCCCATGTGGTCGGTGTGGGGATGGGTTATTACCAGATAATCTATGGCGTTGTATCCCTGCTGCCTGATGTAATTGACCACTACAGATCCGTATTCCTTCTCGCCTGCGTCTATAAGCATGGTGCGATTGCCTGGCAACTCCAAAAATATAGCATCTCCCTGGCCCACATCTATGTAGTGAACCTGTAGGGACTGCGCTGCCTGATTGGGTGTGGGGGTTGGCGTTGGGGCTGCAGTGGGAGCAGGAGTGGGGGTCGATGTCGGCGCAACAGTTGGTGTAGCCGTTGCCCCTGGTGTTGCTGTCGGCGCAACAGTTGGTGTGGCCGTTGCCCCTGGTGTTGCTGTCGGCGTTGCAGTTGGTGTGGCCGTTGCCCCTGG
>JAZNEA010000062.1:0-9750 GCA_045588325.1 Clostridia bacterium | reverse complement strand
TAGTAGACAATGTTCCCGCGAAGGCTATAGTCTTTGTTGTCTGTTTCCCATGCCAGCAAAATCTCATCTGCCTGTGATTTTGTTAAATCCTTATTGTCTGAGTAGTCCACAACTGTAGGGACAGGCGTAGGTGTAGGCTCCATCGTTGTAACATCTGAGGATCCACATGCCGTAATTACCATTAGAAGCAACAGTATAACTAATATGAACAAATCCTTCTTTCGCATATTTACGCCATCATCCTCCTTTAATATCCTAGTAACAAACATATCCTGTTCTTAATTATAATATCAAACCCTTGTTATTTGTGCAATATTGACGAGTTTTTTGCACGCGATTGCTCTGGTTTTATATCTTTTCCACAATCAAAAGGCGACCGATTGGGTCGCCTTTTTGCTGTGTGCCTACCTGTACATCGATTGATTCTTGCACGATGCCACACAACGTGGCACAACATGACAAATCACCGAAAAAAGTATTTTCTTTGAAATCAAAAAAGGAGTTTGGCCCAATGCCAAACTCCTTTTGCCTACGCATTCAAATATTAATGAACTAC
The DNA here is from genome assembly GCA_045588325.1 of Clostridia bacterium. Classification (GTDB taxonomy): domain Bacteria; phylum Bacillota; class Clostridia; order RGIG7378; family RGIG7378; genus RGIG7378. Next base: position 9,194 of record JAZNEA010000062.1, on the reverse strand, counting down.
CTTGTTTGCCTTTGCAGCTCTCTTAACCTTGTTGGTTGATGTACGCTCAAAGTCCTCCTTACGCACAACGAGGGCACGAACCTTCTTAAAGGAAGGCAGGGTCTCGTTGAGAGCCTTAATCTGGTCCCAGAACAGGTTGTAAATGGCAGACTCCTCAGTATATCCATCCTGCTCCAATTCCTTGTATGCAGGGAAAATCTGGGCAGTAACAACAAGGTCGTCAATCTTTTCGTCGGCCTCACCTGTTACCATAGCCTCGTTGACATACTTAAGGCGAGAAATCTTAGTCTCCAACTCCTCTGGATAGATATTTTTACCATTCTTGGTTACGATAACGTTCTTTGACCTGCCGGAGATGTAGAGGAAATCGTCCTTATCCATATAACCCAAGTCACCTGTCAGGAACCATCCATCTCTGAATACTTTGGACGTGGCCTCAGGATTCTTGTAGTAACCCATCATAACGTTGTCGCCCTTGACTCCGATCTCACCAATGCCATTTTCGTTGGGATTCAGGATGCCAATCTCTACGCCCAGCAACGGCTTTCCAACAGACTCATACTTGTTGCCACGAGTTTCGTTTACGGTAACTATTGGCGAAGTCTCTGTGAGTCCATATCCCTGACGAATTGTAAATCCAAAGTCCTCAAATGCCTTGAGCACTGCGGGATTGATGGCTGCAGCTCCGCTGATAATGAGTCTGAGCTTGCCTCCCAACTTTGCGTGAATATCCTTGAAAACAGTCCTGCGAATATCTAGTCCGATCTTCTCGGCACTATTACAAATGGCCATTCCCTTTTCGACTCTGGCCTTAGTCTCCGGTGAGGAGGAAATTGCAGAATCTAATCTCCTGTAGAGAACCTCCAAAATAGCAGGAACCATCATGGTAATTGTAGGTTTGAACTCATTGAGTGCAATGGCAATACCCTTGATACTCTTGCAGAATCCTATGGCTGTACCTCTGTTGATAACTGTCAAAAAGCCCGCTGTGCAACAATATGTGTGATGCAATGGCAAAATGATAAGCATTGTGTCTCTCTCGTCACAATACAGAGAATGCAAAACCGCATACATATTGGAGCAGATATTCTTCTGTGACAGCATAACTGCTTTAGAATTGGATGTAGTGCCAGATGTGAATACCAAAACTCCCAGTCTCTCTGGATTGATAGGACGAGCCTCATAAATGCTGCTGCCCTTAAGGTACTTTTCTGTACCATTGATGATCAACTCTTTCATGGAATACTCTTCCTCTGTGGACACTCCGATATCCATGTTGATCAGGAACTCCAGCTGTGTATCCCCTGCAGCCACTACCTCTGCAACCTTGGGTGCCATAGACTTAGAATAAAACAAGGTCTTGATGCCGCCCTCTACGATCTGGGTATGCAAATCCTCTACTCCCAGCTCCTTGTCCAGAGGGACTATTACTGATCCACCAGCTCCGATAGTCAAGTAAGCAAGACACCACTCGTATCTGTTCTCACTGATTACGCCAACAAAGCCATCCAGCATGCCAGCCTCCTCCATGGCAGTACCCAGACCATAGATCTGCTCTCTGAACTGCACATAGGAAACAGGTCTGCTATATTCGCCCTGATCTCCTGCCAGATGGAATGCAGGCAAATGGCCGTAGGTTGTTGCAGCCTTATCTACAAGTTCCCTGAAATCACTGACCTTATCAACTGGCCTCTGTCCAGGCAGATGTAGCTTGGTCTGCAGACTTGTCAAAGCGTTGCCCTTAGCCACAGCCTTGGCAGTCTTCTTCTCCTCAACGCGCTGTCTCTGCTCCTTAAGGTTGTCAGAAATCTGCTTGGTAATCGTTGTAAATATGTTCATAAAACCTCCTCAATGCTGTAGGCTCAATCCTAGAATGGCCAGGATGGAATCCACTTAAGCATATTGTCTACATACGCCCTATCCACGGGATATCCGGATAGAACGGGCCAAAACATGACAAATAATATACCACATGCCACCACAAATGTGTAACAGTATTTGGTGTACTTAGGATTACTTTCAACGAAATATTCCATTACGTACACTATAGAAAGTATTGCAAATGGAACGCAGGAGAAGTAGTGATAGATGAATACCAGTCGTGATACCAGTATCCAGGGCAGGTACTGGGACCAGTATGCCACAAGCACTGGAACTATGCGTCTATCCTTCTTAAACCATGCAACCACCGTTGCACACAATACAGCAGGCACAGACATCCACCAGATAAATGGATTACCCATAGTAGATGCGCTGCCGGACAATCCTCCCAACATATCCGATCCTCTGTAAAACAGCACTGGCATTACATCCAGAGGCCATTGCCACCAATCAGATGAGAACGGATGGGTGGATTCCAGTCCCGAATGATAATTAAACATCAAGGTCTGGGCGTCCCACCATGCCTTAAGTCCCTTGGCATGTCCCTCTGCTGCCTGTACTGGGATATAGCTCAACATATAAATCACCAGTGGAATTGCCACAAAGAAGATGCAGCACAGGACTATTATCCTCCAGAAGTACTTGTTCATAAAGTTGGAAACAGACCTGGAATAGCTATCCACCTCCTGATACTTACCAACAAAGAACAATACTGCCAATCCGGCTCCTGCGTATGCACCAATCCATTTGGCTGCTACGCCCAATCCGAACATTATGCCGCATACTGCCAGGTGGGCCACATATCGCTTATATCCCATTTCCACTGCTCCATATACGAAACAATCGTACATGTAATAGAACATGAGAATGATAAAGAACACAACATACGTATCTATGGTTGCAATTCTCGTCTGGGCAAAGTGCATGAAGTCAAAGGCCAAAAGGGCTGCTGTAATAAAAGCCAAATTGGTCTTTTTGAACAACTTTTTGCCAAAAGCATACATGAGCGGAACCATGGCGATACCAAACAGCGTTCCCATAATACGCCAGCCAAAAGTATTCATGCCAAAGAGCATAATACCCAGGGCAATTATGAGTTTGCCAAGCGGTGGGTGGGTAGTTTCGTACTGAGCTATGCCGTGAATATGCTCATAGGCTGTGCGGGCGTGGTAAATCTCGTCAAAAATCATGCCCGACAGAATAGTGCTGGAGTAGTCAAGTGTATTCTGTTCGTCTGTGATCTCTGTAATCTCCACAGGAGTCTCCGTGTCTGACGGAATATATGTGACAGAAGCTATAGGCAAAGGATCTCTGCTCTCTGGAGCAGTAAAGCATATCTCGTTAATCGGCGCTCCCAGGGCAGAAACTCGTATTATGATAGTATCTGTTGTTATCTGATTCAGCTCGTGGTGTTTCCAGTCACAGTATGTGGAATAGTCTCCCTGGATGGTGTATATCAAATGGGCCTCGCCGGAATCATCCTCATACGAAACCGTATATCTGTAGTCGTCGAGAGATCTGTGTCTGACTCCCTCGAACATATATAGCCTGTCTATTGTTACCTCCTGATCAAACTTGATGACAAGTTTGTCCCCTACCCTGTTGGGCGTCCATGCAGTTTCAGGGCACTCGGTAGTTCCCAGATAGAACAGCGCCACCAGTGCATAACAGAGGGTCAGAACTGACATCAATATCCAATCCTTAGTTGTCCACTGGACCTTGATATACTTGTGGAATGGTGTCTTGTTGGCCTTGGGCTCTGCAGGACTGCGATCAATAACAACCGTCTTCTGTGGTGTAACTATGGTGTTGCCCTGATTCAAGTATGCATCGTTCATGCATTTCCTGATTAAGAAAACTATCAACCAGACCACAATGGCCACATTCACAAAGGAAATCAGCGTCACAAAGCTCTTTTCGGAGCTGGACTGGGGGTAAGGCCAGTTGTTAACCTGCTGCAAATAGAGCATGTCCTGAATGTTAGCAATAGCAGTGGCTGTAATAGCACCACCCAGGGCGTACAGTTCCTTATGATCTATGACAAGCGCCGCAAACATGGCGATAATAGCTGCGGGGAAAATATACCTCTCGTGCATTACGGGGGCAAACATAAAATATCCAAAATCCAGGGCCAGTGCTGTCAACAGAACCCTGTGGCGACTCTTGGTAAACATGTTAAATGCCAACAATGCCAGTGTGATAATCACAACAAAAATCTTGCCCCATGTGTTGAACGAGAACATTATCCACGTGGCATTGCCATCCACGGTATTGTGTCCCAACATGGACCAGAAATTAAAAGCATTGAGAGAGGCGTAATTGTACTCTCCTGCTGTATTGAGGAACAACTCAAATATCCACTTAACTCCGCCGTTTTTGATAGAGAATGGCAGACAGAGGCCAAAACATACCACTGCACCAATGCCGATGCAGGCCAGGGCCTCCAGGATCCTCCTGACCCTGTTATCCTTGGGGCAGAAGATCACTCTGCGCAACAGTTCAAATGCCAACAGAGGGAATGTAAATATTGCCTGTGGCTTTGTCATAATGGCCAGGCCCAGGAACAGTGTTGCCAGATAGAACTTGTCCTTGGAAATATAGTAGATGGCCAGCATGACCAACAATAGCAGCACAGAATCTGTCTGTCCCCAAAGGCATGTGTCCAGAATAGTCAGCGGGCTGAATGCCACCAGGCACAGAGCAAAGAAGCCAAGGGTCTTGCCCTTAATCTCTCCTACCCACTTATACGCCAGCCAGGCCAGGCCTATGTTGGCACATATTCCGGGAATCTTGACCAACAGCACCAGGGCCTCAGAGTTACCGCCCAGCAGCTGGTTGACCCAGGCCAAAGGAGCCCACAGGTACATCATTCCAGGTGGGTAGTCAATAAAGGATGCGCTATTATAAATGTTGAACAGATCATTGCCTGCCTGATATGCCCAGGCCATATTTGTGCCAATGTCGTAAGAAAATCCTCTGAAAATGCTGCCTACGAGAACCTGTATGACAAAGGATGCTACCAACACAATAGGCAGCGCAAAGGACATTTTGTCCTGGTCAATAGTAAATCCCCTATCCCTAAGGTATAGGTATGCAACGATGGCCATACCAGCATATGCGAACACCCAAGCGATAAAAGCGGGGGTATACTCTGCCCCCTCGGGAACAGTGCCTCCGATCTTGCCTGTGGTGATGCCTGCCAGCAAAAGGGAGCCCACGACTACAATCGCCAGCATTATCAAATATCGGTTATTGTTAATGGTTGTGGTTTTCTTATTCTTACCCTTAGCCATCGTATCCTCCAGAAATGAAACTATTCTTGATTATATCATTTAGGCCAAAACGTCTCAACCTTAGGACATTGACTGTTCCCACTGGTCGTAGAGCTGAGTGATACTATCCTGGAGCTCATTATATTCCCTGTAGAGCTCTGGATCCGTATTAACAGAGAACAACTCCTCCAGTTCCTGTGCTCTGCTCTCCAGGGCCATAATTTCCTTCTCGTAGTTTATGACTTGCTTTGCCTTCTTTTTAGACTCTTGCTTGGCTCGCCTTTTGTTTTGCTGCTCCAACTGCTCTCGCCTGATTCGTTCCTGTTCTGCCAGTTCCTCCTCATGCTCCACCAGCTCTCTGTATTCGGTGTATGACCCCTCAAATATCCTGAGTTTGCCGCCGCTCAGGTCAAAAATCCTGTCAACCGTATCCTCCAGCAACATACGATCGTGGGTAATCAGGATGAGGGTGCCGGTGAACTGGGAAATTGCCTGCTCCAACGCTCCCCTGGCGTCTATGTCCAGGTGGTTGGTGGGCTCGTCAAACATGAGACAATCCTTTTGCTCTAGCAGTAGCTCTGCCAGATACAATCTGGCCCTCTCACCGCCACTCAGGCTCCTCAAGGCCTTGTCGCACTCCTGTCCATGGAACATAAATCGACCTGCATATAGCTTGGCCTCCTTCTCTGTCATGCCGTGCTTGTTCTCAAAGAGTTGCAAGATGCTTTGGTCTTCATTGTCAAAGGAGACCTCCTGACGAACTACCCCGTAGTTTACCCAATCTCCTATGCGAACTGTGCCGGTATACTTAGTATCTTCTCCTGTCAGTATCCTCAGTAGTGTACTTTTTCCGCATCCGTTGGCACCAATAATGCCTATCCTCTGACCTCCCAGGATGTCAAAGGAAATGTCGTCCAGCACAACGCGCTGGTCAAAGGCCTTGGTCAGATTTTCCACCTTGACTATCTCTCTGGACAAGAATCTGGCATCCTCAAAGTTAATCCGCAACTGCTGACGTCGGCCTATATTGTTGTCCTTGAGCACGTCGGTAACGTCTCTCTGATACTGTTCCCTCAGCCTGTCCGCCACCTTAAGCCTGCTGTTTGCGGAGGAAATTTTGCGCATTGCCTTAAGTCGTACCGCCAATTCCTCCTGGCGACGAATCTCCTCTTTGAGACGCTGAGCCTCCTTGGATGCGAACTCTGCAATCATTTCCTTGGAGGAAATGTAGTTTGAATAGGTGCATCTCTTAAATTTCAGGTGGGCAAACTCCAGCTCACCAATAGCGGTTGCTGTCTTCTCCAAAAAATATCTGTCGTGGGACACAAATAAAACTGCCCCGGCAAAATTCATCAAGTACTTTTCCAGCCATTCCATAGCCGCAATGTCCAGATGGTTGGTGGGCTCGTCCAACACAAGCAAATCCGGCTCCTGCAACAGCGCCCTGGCCAGTGCCACTCGCATTTTTTCGCCACCACTTAGCAGGTTGACCGGCACATCCATGAGTTCTGGTCTCAACCCAAGGCCCATGAGAATCATGCGAATCTTAGCCTCGGATATGTATCCGTCCATTCTCTCGTATCTGTCTACTAACTGTGAATATTTGTTTAGAATCTGCGGAAAATCCGGGCTCTCCGTGTCCTCTATCAATTTGGCTAATTCTGCGATTCGCCTCTCCATGGAGGCGGTTTCCTCGCTGTACAGAGCGTTGCATATGCCCTCCTCTGTCTCGAATACCAAGTCTGACAGATTCTGGGACATGTAGCCTATTTTGAGTCCTCGCCCCAACGTGACCTTGCCGTAGTCTGGCTGAACCTTGCCTGTTATTATTTTGACCAGCGTGGATTTTCCTGAGCCATTTGACCCTATCAGGGCCATCCTGTCTCCGGCCTCAAGCGTAAAGGTGACGTCATTCAGCACCTGTTTAGTGCCATAATGCTTGCTCACCTGATTCACGGTAATAATACTCATTGGTATAGATCCTCCAGCACGCCCAGGATATTAAAAAGGGCCTGCATCTGAATTGTGTCCACTGATTTATCATGCCAATAAAGGTCTGCCACATGTCGTGATATCCTATATGCAAAGGCGCCTCGGCGTGATAATAATTTATTCTCTGCTCCAACGAGGGCGAGTATCTCCGAAATTACAAGGTCGGTGTCCGGGTCACTTATGCCCACAGCTATTTTTGATAGCCTGGACCTGGCGTAGCTAACTGCAAATGCAAGTCCCGTAGGCTCTGTGTCCTGCTCCACCTGGTTGGTCATTAGCTCTCTCAATTGACCCTCATTGCTGAGTTTGATGTTCAATTGGCGGTGCCACTCCTTGGACGGCACCAGCTCCAAAATCCCAGCATCTGTAGCTTTTGCCTGTTCTACCGTGTCCAAGGCCAACATATTCTCCGTCATCTCCTGAGCCATTTTTGCAGCCTTGTCCGCATCTCCTCTGGCGTCCTTAATCATCCTGGAGGAGGACAACACAAACCCCTCCCCTCTGCTGCACAGATGGAAGGGTATTTGCTCAAAAATTAACAATGACTGAAGGCTCATGGTTTAGTATTTGCGGCGCCTGGAACTATGTCGTTCAAAGGCAAGATCAATCAGCTGGCTAACCAACTGATCAAAGGTTACTCCCTCCTGGGCCCACAGTTTGGCGTACATGCTAATAATGGTAAATCCGGGCAGTGTATTTAGCTCGTTAAAAACTATATTGCCTGTCTCCTTATCGCAGAAGAAATCAATTCTGGAAAGTCCGCTACAGTCCATTGCCTTATAAACGGTGACTGCATATTCCCTGATGCGCTGAACTAACTCAGGTGCCAAATCAGCTGGAATAGATATGCGTGAGTCATCCCCGCGATTGTACTTGGCATCGTAATCATAAAAATCGTTACAGGGAACTACCTCGCCCACACCTGAGGCCTTGGGGGCATCGTTTCCGAGAACGGCGCACTCAATCTCGCTGCCTTTTACAAACTCCTCAACAATAGCCTTGGAATCATACACAAGTGCTGTCTGCAATGCCTCTGACAAACCAGACCTGTCCTCAACCTTGGAAATACCTACAGATGAACCTGCATTTGCAGGCTTGACAAAGCAAGGGAATCCCAGCTGCTCCTCAATGGCATCATAAACCTCATCTGCATCTGTTGCCAACTCTACTCTCCTGACGGACACAAACTTGCACTGGGGCACATTTGTAGTGGAAACAATGGTTTTGGTGTATACCTTATCCATGCTGGCAGAGGAGCTCAAAACTCCGCAACCGACATAGGGAATATCCAGCATTTCAAAAAAGCCCTGAATAGTGCCGTCCTCCCCGTTGGGACCGTGTAGTACAGGAAAAACCACATCAATCTGTCCCTCAGAGCACATCTCTGCAAATATGCCGATCCCGTGAGAATCGGCCTTTTCCTGCCACTGGCCATTGGTAATATCCTGATCGCTACCCTCATACAGCAACCAATGTCCCTCCTTGTTAATGCCAAATCTGACAGGGGCATACTCTGTCCTGTCCAAGTTATTGAGCACCGCCAGAGCGGACCTACAGGAAACCTCATGCTCCTGGGATTGTCCTCCAAATATCACAGCAACTGTCTTCATATACGAGCCTCCGTTAAAATACGTATGTTTATTCTAATTGTTTGAGAACCAAGTGTAAAGGCACAAAAAAAACCGACATCCATATGAATGTCGGTCTATGGTGCGCCTGTGGCGATTCGAACGCCAGACCTACTGCTTAGAAGGCAGTTGCTCTATCCAGCTGAGCTACAGGTGCGCAACGGCGTTATTATAAACCAGCAAACTGTATTTGTAAAGACAGAATTTTTTTAAACAGCCAGTTTGAGCTAATAGCTAAGAGATAAGAGTGAAGAGTGAAGAGATAATAAAGTTGGTTAACTACCAACTTTTAGCTAAGCAACTTTCTTAACTTTTCACTCTTAGTTCTTATCTGCACTTATCCCTCTTAGTTCTTATCTGCACCTATCGCTCTTAGTGCTTAGTTCTTAGTTCCTAACTTAAAGCAACTCCGGGTTCTTAG
>JAZNEA010000061.1:0-11318 GCA_045588325.1 Clostridia bacterium | reverse complement strand
AGTTCTGGTCGCTATGTTCCAATGGTCAATGCGAAGTAGGGCTTCGTTAAGTGAATGGTACTTTACTGTAGGGGGCAATATATGAAAACTAGATACACTAAAGAATTTAAAGTCAATGCCTGTAAGCTTGTTGTAAAAAAGGGCCAAAAGCCTGCCGATGTTGCCGAAAAATTGGGCATTAACAAGATCATGCTTTATCGTTGGGTACAGGAATATAAAAACTTTGGTAAAGATGCTTTTGTGGGCACTGGTAACCAGAGAGCTGCTGACGCTGAAAATAAGAAGTTGCGAAAGAGAATTCAGGAACTGGAAATTGAGCGTGAAATACTATTAAAAGCGGCTGCATACTTTGATCAGCACCGAGAGAACGAATGAGCGAAGCGAAGCTTCGTTAAGTGAAAAGTTAAGAGTGAAGAGTGAAAAGTGCAGTTAAGAGATAAAAGATAAGAGTGAATAAAGTTGGAAAGTGAAGAGTTAAGAGTGAAAAAGTTAAGGCGAAGCAGTGCTTCGCCTTTGCTAGTTAATTATCTATGAAGTATGACTCGATATACTCTTTGAAGACCATGGCGGATTCGCCACGAGAAATCGTTGTGTCGGATGTTGACCATTCGCCATCTGTCTCATAGTAGCTGTGTCCCATGTAGTCGGCCAGAGCCTCAAGCAGTTTGGCCATATCCTGTCGGGATAAATTGCCCTCTGGGTTGGTGACCATGACACTATCCTGAGAAACAAGTCCCTTAGAAATAGCCCAGCTGATGATGGGTGCGTAATACGAATCTTTGTCAACCTGAGGTGCAGGTGTGGTAGTCACCACATCATCTGTAGAATCAGGAGCTGGTGTAGGATCTGCCGGCAGGAAGGAGATATTAAGATCAAGGTCATAAATATCTGTGGTCAGTCTGCATACAGCAGCCAGAGCCTCTCTGTTGGTCATAGCGCGATCGCCGTGGAAAAATCCATCTCCATCCATGTCAAACAATCCTCTGGCACAGCAGTACTGAATAGCGTCACAATATGTGGTGCCCAGCACGTCGCCAAAGCTGACGTTGACATAATAAGCGGAGAAGAATCCCTCCTCGTACATTACATGATAGTAAAGATTGCTGTCGGCTGTGTTAAAGTGGGAGAGAGGTACAGGGTAAATATCGTCGCCGATTGTGCATACAACGATAATCCTGTCTCTGTCATACTCGCCCAGGTCATGCAGTGGGAATGCAGCCATATCACCCTTAACAATTATGTTAATGCCGTTTTCGAATACATAAATCATAATTGATGTCATCTGGCTCACTGCTGGATCAGATGAATATCCAACAACACCGACTCCGGCCAGGCCATTGGCATATGCTACCGAGCAAATGTCAGCGGCTAGTTCTGCATTGACCTCTGAGGCTGAAAGCACAAAGTTGATGGTAGATGCGGACAGGCCATACTCTAAGTATGTATTAATGGTGGCAGACATCAGCTGACCTGTGGCCTCCTCACCATAGTCAAAACCCATTATGTTAAAATAGTCAACATTATCCTTAAGTGTGCCGCAGGATGTCAGCTCCAAGCTGTTGCCCTCAGAGCAAAGGGTGAGGGAGAAGGTGTAGTCCTTGCCAGCATCGGTCTTTTTGCCATCCATGAGGTTGTTAATAGCCTTGCAAAGATTGGCAAAGTTAACAGAAGTGGGGCCTGCAACATACAAGTCAATACCGTCGAGCCCGGAGGATGCTGCCAAAGATAAAATCTCCTGTGAGAATTTGTTAATCCTGGAAACATATGCTGAGGATTCGACGTAGGATTCCCAACCATCCACACCGAGAACGCAGATGTTAACTCTGAGGTCAGGGTGTTGGGCCTTGAACTCCTTGGCACTGGTCATTGCCTGCTGAACAGTCTTGCCAGGTATGGCAGAGGAAATAGTGCCATCTGATGCAACCTTGAGAATCATGAGATTTACGTCGGTAATCCCCTTAAAGGTGGCAGAATCATCATCAAAGGAACTGATGTACGCGATATACCTGTTGCCACTGTCGGCCATAGTGGATCTATTGGCCAGCAAAAGCCCAACAATACACAGGGCTACAACTAGTACAGCTGAGGCAATGGATATGATTGCTTTCCGTAAAGTTCTGTTCATGTAAAACACCTATCTGATGGACTTGTACAAATCCATGTACTTTTGTGCTGAAACAGTCCAGCTATAGTCAATCTCCATAGCCCTCTGCTGAAGTTTAGGCCATGTGCCATACTGATCGTAGTAGAAGCTGACAGCTCTCCAAAGAGTATTGAGCATGTCGTGGGCGTTAAAGTCGCGGAAGGAGAAGCCATTGCCTGTGTCGGAAATGGGATCATAGGACTTAACTGTGTCATTGAGGCCGCCTGTCTCACGGACCAATGGAATAGTACCATAGCGCAGAGCAAACAACTGAGACAAACCACAGGGCTCGAAGAGTGATGGCATCATCAGGATATCTGAACCTGCATAAATCTGGCGGGAAAGAGCATCATTGTACATGATATTGGCGGAGAATCTGCCAGGCCAACGTGACTGAGCATAACGCATGAGATCCTCATACTTTTGGTCGCCTGTGCCCAGTACAACAAAGCAGAGGTTGGTACTCATGATATCCTCGATAACATGTTCGATGAGATCCAAACCCTTTTGTGAGGTGAGTCTGGATATGATGGAAACAACAGGCCTGGGTCTATTGGCTGGGTCTGTGTATGCCTCATTGAAACGCTTAAGAGCTGCATTGTATCTGGCGGCAGAACCTCTGCCAGAACCCTTGCCACAACCCTTGGCGATGATGAGTGCATCGTCATACATCTGCTGAGAAACTCCGATGTCAAGGCCAAGCTGCTTAGCCAGCTCGCACTTATTGATAAACTTGTACATCATGGACTGGGAATCATAATTAAACCAAATCTTAGAGTCGTTCTCTGGGTTGTATGCGTCGTTGTCTATGCCGTTTACGATGCCAACAAGGTCCCATGCTCTGCGACGGATAAGGCCGTCCAGATTCTCACCAAAGAACTCTGTCTTGATCTCCTCGGCGTATGTGGGACTAACGGTGGTAATCTTGTCTGCAAAATTAAGTCCACCCTTAAGGAAGTTGATGCAGCCGTTGAACTCAACGCCTCCGTCGCGGAACCACTCCCAGCCAAGACCCAGCAGATTGTGGATGTTCTCCTTGGGGAATACACCCTGGAACTTTAGGTTGTGGATGGTGAGAACAGATGAAGCGTTGTTGCACCAAATATTGTTGGAAGCGGTGGTGCGCATAAACATGGCGGTCATTGCTGTCTGCCAATCGTTGAGGTGGATAATCTCAGGTGAAAACTGGACTACAGGAAGGAAGTCCAAAATAGCCTTAGAAAAGAAAGCGAAGCGCTCGCCATCATCAAAATAACCATAAAGACCAGGGCGCTTAAAATACTGCTCATTGTCGAGGAAATAGTAGGTAACGCCATCCTGAACAAGAGTAAAAATACCGCAGTACTGATGCCTCCATCCTACATCACTGTATGTAAAGCCTACAAAATCCATATCCTCCTGATATTTTTGAGGAATGTCTGAGTAGCGGGGAAGTACCACGCGTACATCGTTGCCAGCCTGAGCCAATGCCTTAGGTAAGGAACCGGCTACGTCTGCCAGGCCTCCGGTTTTGATAAAAGGATAAACCTCTGATGCTGCAAAAAGTATCTTCATAAAAGAGTCCCTCCTGTGTATGTGACTAAGATACAAAATGACATTTGTCATAGTCTGAGTCCATGGTATAATACAGTTGATATTATACATTACATTTGTCTACTTATAAAGTATATTTTACTTTTAATAGTGACAAAAATAGGAGTTTTTTATGGCAATACATGAGTACAAAACTAAAGGAACATGCGCATCCAGGATTATTGTTGATGTTGACAATGGCATAGTTAATGAGGTTCGTTTTATCGGTGGATGCATGGGCAACACACAGGGCGTAGCTAAACTAGCTCAGGGTATGCCTGTTGAGGCTGTTATCGAGAAGCTTTCAGGCATTCAGTGTGGCGCAAAGGGCACATCTTGTCCCGACCAGTTGGCACAGGCTCTTAAGTCCATTTAATTGGCTAGAGACATTGATTTATAAGGGTTTGCTTGAATAAACCCTGGTTGAAATGCAATAATAGTTGATGTAAAATATTTCTATAAACAGATTATTTTACAGTTATTTCGAAAGGAGATCTTGATATGTTATTTGATATTTTTGAGGCTAGGAGATTAGAGAGAGAGAGACAGGCCAGGAGAGAGGCTATTGGTAACGTTGCAGCTGGTGTTGCTATCGGCGCAGTTGTTGGAGCAGCTTTGGGTATTCTCTTTGCACCTCAGTCCGGCGCAGAGACACGCAGTGACATTGCTGAGGCAGGCAAGGAGGCCTTTGAGACAGCTAAGGAGTCCATCAAGAACGTAGCTGAGCTGGCTAAGGACAAGGTCAGAGACGCATGCCAGTATACATGCGACATCGGCAATCTGGACGATATCTTTGAGGGGATTGACGAGGACGATCTGATTTGCGACGATTCTTGTGAGGCTGACGCAGAGTAATTAACCCCGACCAGGAGAGACAGACATGAATAGTTTAGTTTTATCATCCAATGTCATTACAATTGATGTTGGCGTTCTTATGAGCGGCGTTTGCACTACAGTATACATTTTGGTGGGCATCGCACTGATCGTATTGCTCATCAAGGCCATCAAGGTTGTTGGCAATGTAAACAAGCTCCTTAAGGAGAATGAGGCCAATATTACAGGCACCATCAATAACCTTCCTGCTATTACTGACAATGTCAAGGATATTACCGACACAGTTAAGGAGGTAGGAGATTCTGTTAAGGATGTGGCCAACTCTGCTTGCACAGCAGTGGCCAGCGTGGCCGACACAGTAGGCAATGTTTCCGGAGCTGTCAATAAGGCTGCTTCCAAGACAAGCATTATTTCTTCCATCATTTCTTTCCTGACAATGGCCAAGCCCTATATTGTCAGAGCTGTTAAGCGTTCTCGCCGTCAGGCCAAGAGGACAGCCACAGAGGAATAAGATTTATCAGGAGGCAGTTTTATCATGAATGAGAATACTTCTCTGAGTGTAGTATCAGTTACAGTCAGAGGTTCTGAGAACATCGGTCTCAAGGATATTTGCTATATTGATGGCAAGTGTCCGGAGCAGTTCGGCAATACCAATTCCGTTATATATGCGGACAAGTATGGCCCAGGTTTTATTTTCGCGTTTTTTGAGATGAGCGTTGCAGGCAGCTATGCACCTGAGCTTCGTAGCCTTATTGGTATGAGGATGCGCATGCTACACCGCAGCACTGATTTTGCCCATAGCACAGGCGAGGGTATTCTCAATGACATTAACGCTACCATCAATCGCGAGATCGACAAGTACTGCGAATATGAGAAGCTTCAGCCTGGTTCCATATCCATTTTCTCAAAATGCATTATGGTTATTACTGGAGCCAAGGTCTATATCGATCGTACAGGAGATGCAGGTACATATTACTTCTGCACATCAGAGAGACGTATTCTGGCTAAAAATCGCGAGAGCTTTGACCTTCACAGAGGCGACTGTTTCATGATATGTTCCTCCGCAGTCAAGAAGTCCATGACACCTGCTGATTTGCAGAAGTGTCTGGATAGCAACAAGTCTGCAGAGAACAATGTTAGCATCGTACTTGGAGAGGCCTCTGCCAGAGACAAGATTCACGACCTGACAGCTATTACTATTAAGATTCTCAACGCCAATGTGCCTAACAATTCCAACACTGGATTCTATCAGGCAGTTGGTGCACATTCTGCCTCACAAAAGGGAGCAGTTTCCAGAGTATCCGAGGACACCTTGACACAGCAGATCTTGCAGGATGTGGAGGAGAGCCCTGAACTCGAAGCTCAGTCTACAGATACCATTGTCGTACCCGTTGTAGATGAGCCTGTAGAGCAGGATGCAGCCCCTGTTGATGTGGAGGAGCCTGCACAGGATGTAGTCGAGGATGCTGTTGCAGAGGACACAATAGAGATATCAGCGGAGTCTGTTACCAATGACAAGGCTTTTGGCGACCGCAACACATTTGTTTTTGACTTTAAGGACATGGATAAGGCAACCAATCCTGTTCCTACAATTGCCATGGAGGACACAACACCTAAGGCCACTGCTAAGGTGCCCGAGATAGAGGAGCCTCATTCATACTACGACGACAGCATGCAGACTCAGTTGACAGAGTTCGAGGATAATTCTGCTGAGATTGTAGCTGAGGATAACCTCTTTGACGATGACGGCGAGGAGAAGGAGCAAAAGTCCGAGAAGATGATTACAATTATTCTCGGCGTACTCGCAGGTATTGCAATGGTGGCTTGTCTGCTTATTGTTCTCTCCAGATTGGGTATTTTGGGTGGCAATAAGATCGAGCCCACACCGAGCCCGACAGTGCCAGTGATTACTGATGTTCCTACATCTACACCTGCTCCTACAGAGGTTCCCACTACCGAGCCTACAGAGGCTCCCACAGAGGCACCTACTCCTGAGCCTACAGAGGTTCCCACTCCCGAGCCGACACCGAGCCCTGAGGAATTGGGATATCGTATGTATACAGTTAAGGAGGGTGATACCTTCTGGGGTATCGCATACAGAGAGCTTGGCAATGGAGACAGATGGCCCGAGATCGCTAGTCTCAACGGCATGCAGAATCAGGCACTGACTCCTGGCACAGAGCTTAAACTGCCACTTCAATAATCAAAATTACATGGTTTATCAGAAAAATAGAGGGATTCCCTCTATTTTTCTATAACCGCACTAATTAAATCTTAGTAGTCCATTTAACTCAAAGGAAATCCCTCTGTGAAATCTGAACATTCTCTGCCAATTCAATTTGTGGAAAAGTATGCCCGACTCATGGGAACTGAGTCAGAGGCCTTTTTTTCGTCGTTGGCTGATCCCAGAACTTATGGTGTTCGCAAAAATGATCTGAAAATTGACACCATGACCTTTGAGGAGAGGTGGAAACAGGAGTATGGACATGAGCCTGAGCCGATTCCATGGGTTCCAGGTGGTTATTTTTATGATGGTGACCAGATTCAGCCTGGACGCAGCGCCATGTATACTGAGGGTCTATATTATATTCAGGACCCGTCAGCGATGTTGCCCGGTGCAGTGGCAGCCCCCAAGCCAGGTATGAAGGTATTGGATTTGTGTAGTGCCCCAGGCGGCAAGGCCATACAGATGGCAGCATACATGCAGGGGCAGGGCATATTGTATTGTAACGACATAAGCGCTTCTCGAATTAAGGCCCTTATCCGCAATCTTGAGCAGTTTGGCGTGCGTAATGCCATAGTTCTCAACGAGGACCCGACAAAGCTGACCCAGAGATTCAGAGACTATTTCGATGTTATTGTGGCAGATGTTCCTTGCTCTGGCGAGGGAATGTTCCGCAAGGACAAGGGGGCAATTGCGGAGTGGAGTGCTCATGGAGCAGAGAGACTGGCCCCGATTCAGTATAGTATACTGTGTAGCGCAGCCCAGATGGTAAGGGGTGGAGGAACAATTATTTATTCCACATGCACTTATGCGCCAGAGGAAAATGAGCAGATTATTGAGAAATTTCTCCTGGAACATCCTGACTTTTTCTTGGAACCAATTTCCTGCGAACATGGCATGAGTCCAGGTCGAAGTCAGTGGACAGAATTTGGTACCGATGTGAGTGGTTCTGTCAGGATGTGGCCTCATATGTTAAAAGGCGAAGGACATTATACAGCCAGGATTTCCCGCAAGGGAGAGGATTACAGGGAGCCTGTCAAATCAAACCTTAAGGCTGACAAAGATGTTCTGCAGTCTTTTGCCAAGTTTGCTAAGGATACGCTAAGCATAAACATGGATGAATATTGCATGTACACCATAGGTAACGGCCTGTACGCCATGGGTGATAAGCCTGACAACCTGGATAAGCTTAAGGTTTGCAAGTTTGGTTGGTATCTGGGTTCATTGGATCACGGCAAATTTGTTCCCTCCCAGTCCCTGGCATGTGGTCTTAGAGTAGAGGATATATCTGCCGACAGAGTTATTATGTTGGAGTCAAGTTCCCAGGAGGCCCGTAGCTATTTGAGATGTGAGACACCATCCTTTGAGACAGATAAGACTGGCTATTTTGCTGTAGCTATTGATGGAATACCCGTAGGATGGGTAAAATCCTCTGGTTCTGTAGTTAAGAATATGTACCCCAGCGGATGGCGCATGTGTTGATTGGAGATTTTGATGAATAATAAAAAAGACGCCTTTTTTCGAAGATTAGGCCAAGCTATGAGCTTTGGATTTGAGACGGGATCAGTGGCAAAGTTGACCATCGTCATATTCCTGCTGCTCTTGGCATCCAAGGTTTTATATTATTTTAGTTTTGCCAGAGTGCTACTGACCTGGCTCAATATGAGTCCTGAGGCACTTCTGTCCGCAGTGACCAACGGATCGCTGATTAACAATAGCGATTACCATAGGTGGGTGGCTGCTGAGATATTTTCGTCCTACATGGGCATCTTTTTGTCTGGCGTTTACGTTGTATTTTATCTGTTTCTCAAGCGTAGACCAGAGGAGAAACTACCGCAGGGCAGTATTTCTTACTATTCGTATGTGTTGTTCAGCATCTTCTTGAACGCCTTGATTTTCATGGTTTTGAACAACCTGTTTTCAGCCTTTGTTCCATTTTTTGCATTTGCCTTTTGGCCAATGTCGGTCTATTCCTTCTGCAATAGAGCTGAGTTCGGAGGGTCCACAGGAGTTGCTGTTGTTCGCGGATTCAGCCTGATGAAGGGCAATATCTGGCGTTCAATTGGTTATGCAGCTCTGATTGCGCTTTTGATTTACCTGCCTCTTTGCCTCTTAGTGCCAGTTTTCATTTTGGCCCTGCCTGCATATGCCGTTAAAATTATAGTCGTTTTGTTCTTGTTGGCAGATTCTGTTTTTGTATTAACCTATTCTAGGTTTTTCGTGGGAATGTATGTTGACAATGTGCAGGCACCTGTACGCCCGGAGGAAGAATAATGTTAGACGGCAAGGTTATTATTTTGGGAATTGAATCATCATGTGATGAAACGGCCGCCTCCATTACAGCTAATGGCAGGGAGATGCTGTCTAATGTGGTTTCCACACAGATTGCGGATCATGCCCCTTTTGGTGGCGTTGTTCCTGAAATCGCGGCCCGTAAGCATGTTGAGATGGCCATACCTGTTGTAGATGAGGCCCTCAAGGTGGCAGGAGTAACGCCGGATCAGGTGGATGCCATTGCAGTTACATACGGTCCTGGTTTGGCAGGCGCACTGTTGTCGGGGATCGCCACAGCCAAGGGATTGGCATATGGTTGGAACAAACCATTGATTGCAGTACATCATATTTCCGGGCACATTTCGGCTAATTATTTGGATCATATGGATCTGGAACCACCTTTTATTTGCCTGGTGGCATCTGGTGGACACAGCAATATTGTGGCAGTTGATGGATATGGTCAGTACAGATTGTTGGGGCATACCAGAGACGACGCTGCGGGAGAGGCGTTCGACAAGGTTGCTAAGGTTATGGGACTGCCATATCCCGGAGGCATCAGGATAGATCAGCTGGCACAGTCCGGCAATCCAGAGGCCTTTAAATTCCCCACAACCAGGTTTGAAAAGGGATGTTTGGACTTTTCGTTCAGCGGTATCAAGACTGCCGTTATGAACACAGTTAATTCAATCAGAGATCGAGGAGAACAGGTCCCCCTGGAGGATGTGGCAGCTTCATTCCAGGCTGCCGTTACAAAGGTTTTAGTCAAGAACACCTTTGAGGCAGCTACTCGGGAGGGCTACTCCACAGTATGTGTGGCAGGAGGAGTCGGAGCCAATTCGGAGCTGAGACGCAGGATGGTTGCTGCTGGAGCAAGACAGGGGATGAGGGTGTGTCTGCCCTCCAAACCATTGTGCGGAGATAACGCCGCCATGATTAGTTGCGCAGGTTACTACAAATTTATCCATGGACAGTTTTCGGACATGACTCTTGATGCTGTGACCAGAGACAACTCTATTTACAACTAACAATTACAGGAGGCCCAAGTGATAGCCAATCATATCAGAGAAAAAATGCAATCCGGTTCCTGGATAAGGGATATGTTCGAAAAGGGCGCGGAGCTTAAGAAAATATATGGCGAGGACAAGGTTTTTGACCTGACACTAGGCAACCCAGATGTGCCTTCACCCAAGGAGGTTAATGAGTCCATTGCCAAAATTGCAACAATGGGAGATAACATCCACGGATATATGTCCAATGCAGGTTTCCCGGAGGTTCGTGCAATTATTGCAGACAGAGAGTCCAAGAGGAATGGCGTCACATTGACAGAGAAACATGTGACAATGTGCGTAGGTGCAGCTGGTGGACTAAACTGTGTGTTTAAGGCGTTGCTTAACCCAGGTGAGGAGGTATTGGTCCAGGCACCGTACTTTGTTCAGTATGGCGGATATGTGGACAACCATGGTGGAAGATTAGTTGTTGTTCCAGCCAAAACACCAGATTTTGATCTTGATCCTGAATTGATCGGTCAATACGTCACAGAAAAGACTAAGGCTGTTATTATCAATTCCCCCAACAACCCTACGGGGGTTGTATACAGCAGAGAGACATTAGAGGCATTGGAGCGTGTGCTGACAGCCAAGGAACAGGAGTTTGGTACGGAGATATACGTTGTATCAGACGAACCATACAGGGAGATAGTATACGATGGAGCAGAGGTTCCACCGGTAATGAGCATTTTCCATAACGCAATTGTGGTGTATTCATATAGCAAGAGTTTGTCCTTGGCAGGAGAGCGTATTGGATATGTAGCAGTTAGCCCGAATTGTGCGGATGTGGAGGCCCTGTGTACGGCAATTCCCTTTGCCACAAGAGAGCTGGGCTATACAAACGCCCCAGCGCTTTTCCAAAACGTGTTAAAGGACTGTGTGGACAGCAAAACAGATGTGGAGGCATACAAGGTGCGCAGGGATATCCTGATGCAGGGTCTGCAGGAGTTGGGATATGAGTTCCCAGTGCCTCAGGGCGCGTTCTACATCTTTATGAAAACTCCCACAGAGGACGAAACGGAGTTTATAAATGGCTATTGCTTAGAAAGAAATGTGTTGGCAGTGCCAGGCAGAGGATTTGGTTGTCCTGGATATATGCGTGTTGCATACTGTGTGTCTGAGGAAACGATTAGGGGCGCGATAAACCCACTGCGAAACTGAGTTTCGCATTGAGTTTATCGCAGTGAAAAGTGAAAAGTGAAGAGTGAAAAGAGCAGTTAAGAAC
>JAZNEA010000060.1:0-4990 GCA_045588325.1 Clostridia bacterium | reverse complement strand
CCCGGAATGTTCAGTCTCCAGAGACTCCTGGGCAACTGCATCCTCCCTGAGGGAAAGGATTACACCTTCTGGGGCAAGGGTGTCAGCCAGGGCCACTCCGATGCAATTCGCCGTATTGATGGAGTCAAGGATGGCAAACAATACACCGTTCCTGTGCCAGAGGCGCTGGACAGAGTCAGAGCAGGAGAAAACCCCTGCCTGACCACACGCGAAAAGCACACTCGCGAGTGCTATGTTGTGGCTGAGGATGGTGCTGATTTGGCTCGCATCGAAAATGAGATTAAGTCCATGCCCAACTACTTTGCCGATTATGACACTACCGTCAACTTTATCTCCCAGGAGGAGCTGGACAGAGATCACAGAGGCATCCCCCATGGTGGATTCGTCATCCGCACAGGCGTTACAGGTCCGGATCGTGACACTAAGCAGATGATCGAGTACTCCCTCACTCTGGGCTCCAACCCCGAGTTCACCGCCAGTGTCATCGTGGCATACGCCAGGGCCACATACAAGATGGCCAAGGAGGGTATGTGCGGCGCTAAGACCGTATTTGACGTTCCTCCAGCATACCTCTCACCCAGAGACCCCGCAGACCTGCGAAGAGAGCTTCTCTAAGTTACGGATGCGAGCGAATCACTTAAGACGTTGACAGACGCTGTGACCATGGGTCGTGGCGTCTTTTTTGTGTCTCTTTGCGTGGTCAGAAGTATCATTTTCCCTCCGTTTGTGTTATAACCATTCAGGGAGGGTTTTATGTCTATTTTATCTGTCCAATATCTGGTTTTCTTGTTGATTCTCGCGGGACTGTACTACGCATGTCCTCGCTCTGCCAAGCCCTACATTTTGTTGGGCGGCAGCTTGTTTTTCTTTCTGCAGTTTGACCTCAGATACTCAATCTTCCTCCTCTTTAGCGTACTGACCACATTTGGTGGCGCGCTGGGGATCCAAAAGGCCTCTTCTGCAAAGGCCAAAAAACTAATTCTCGGCTCCGTTCTAGCTGCCAACCTGGGTCTCCTGCTTTTTGTGAAGTTTACGCCTTATTTAACCAGCTTGGCCCAGCGACTTATCCCCTTTGAAACCCCTGCCTTTGTGGAGAACATCCTGGTTCCCGTAGGCATTTCCTTTTACACTTTGCAGGTATGCGGCTATGTTTTTGACGTTTATAAGGGCAAGTATCCCGCAGAACGCAACCTCTTAAAGTTCGCATCCTTCTCCACATTCTTCCCCCTGATGCTGCAGGGCCCCATTTCCAGGTACGATCAGTTGGGCCATCAGCTCTTTTCCCCCACACCCAGGGATGACTTTTACCAGAATCTGCGCAATGGCGCCCAGCTAATGTTGTGGGGCTTCTTTAAAAAGCTGGTTATCGCCGACAGGGCGGCCCTCCTTGTAAACGAGGTTTTTAACAACTACACCGAGCATTCCGGACTGATTATTCCCGTGGCAGTCTTCTTGTACACCATTCAGATTTACACTGATTTCTCTGGTTGTGTGGATATTTGCAGGGGCTCGGCTCAGGTTTTCGGCATCGACGTTATAGAGAACTTTAAGCAGCCATACTTTGCCAGGTCTATCCAGGACTTTTGGAGAAGATGGCATATCGCCCTGTCCAGCTGGTTCAAGGACTATCTGTACATTCCCCTTGGTGGCAACCGCAAAGGCACCGTCCGCAAGTACATCAACCTGCTGATCGTCTTCCTCGCCAGTGGCATTTGGCACGGCGTAGGCATCCACTTTATCGTCTGGGGTATGATGCAGGGCGTTTTCCAGATTTCCGGAGCTCTGACACTAAGGCATAGGGAGAGGCTCTGTCAGCGCCTGCACATAGATCGCAGCAAACCTCTGTACGGCCTTTTCCAGATGGCCTTCACCTTTGTGCTGGTCAATCTGTCCTGGCTCATGTTCAGAGCTAATGGCACCATCGCGGCCCTCCGTATGTTCGCCAGCATTTTCAGGCCCTCTGCAGTGGCCTTTAATCTCCCCGGCATTACCCGCCTGGATGCTATCATTCTGCTGGCAGGCATGGCAATACTGCTGACCGTATCCATTTTCAAGGAAAAGGGCGTCCAGATCCGCAACAGAATCGCTGCTCTCCCCATCCTCCTTCGTTGGTCCATATATCTCGTTGCCTTTGTCTTGGTACTGCTCCTCGGCCTATATGGCCCTGGCTATTCCGACTCGGCCTTCATCTATATGAATTTTTAGGCAGGTAAGTATGAATTCGAAAAGACGTTTTGTTTTTCTAAGATGCGTAATCTTCCTTCTGTGTGCCGCCTTGCTTTTCTTTCTCATTTCCAGAATTTGCGAGCGCAAGACATACTCTGGCCCGTGGAACTACATGGCCAAATTAAATGAATTCTACAGCATGGAGGAGGATTCACTGGAGTACCTCTGCATCGGCTCCAGCCATATGTACTGCACGGTAAATCCTCTGGAGGTCTGGAAGGATTCCGGCATACCTGGATTTGTCCTGGCAACACAGCAGCAGCCCCTGACGGCATCCTACTACTATATTAAGGAGGCCCTCAAAACACAGTCCCCAAAGGTTGTGTTCGTCGAGGCCTTTATGATTAACAAGGATATAGACGATTCTGCCGTTTTTTACGACGCCATAGACCCCCTAAAGTTCTCCATTAACAAGCTGCAGCTGATTAATAACCTTGTGCCCCAGGAGGATAGGCCGAACTATTACTTTAACATTCTGAAATACCACACCAGATGGAAGGACATCGGCCTGGGCGACATTAAGGCCGCCTTTGTGGAGCCCAAGGACTTTTATAAGGGATTCGTTGCGCTGGATGGAACATACCAGGGCACAAACTACATCCCTGACTATTCTTTGGTGCAGGCCGCAACCCTTACCGACGAATCTCTGGAAACCCTGGCCAAAATCAAGGATCTCATTGAGTCCTCCGGCGCCAAAATGGTCCTGCTGATAGCTCCCAACAACGATGCCTTTTCTGCAACCGCCAAGGCTGCAACTATCTGGGCCCAGGATAACAATGTTGACGTTCTGGACTACTCCCTGCTGTTAGATCAGATAGGGGTTGACCCCAGCTGTGATTACTACGACGGCGGGCACCTGGACATATCTGGCGCACAAAAGATCAGTCTGCATTTCTCCAACTACCTGAAGGGCCTGGGAATCACTGGCAATCCCAATATTGACTCCACCAGGTGGCAACAGGACTATGAGCGAAGCCAGCTTCGCTGAGTTAAGAACTAAAAGTGAAAAGTGAAAAGTGCAGATAAGAGTTAAGAGATAAGAGTTAAAAAAGTGGGCTAGTTTATAGTTGGAAAACTATTGGCTAACCCACTTTTATTTGTTTTATGAGATAATAGATAAGAGATAAGGGTTAATAAAGTTGGCTAGCCAATAGTTTGCCAGCTGTTAACTTATAACTGACCAACTTTCTTCACTCTTCACTCTTAGTTCTTAACTGCGATATGCGCGCATCGCGTATCGCACAGCCTCCATTGCATCCTTGGCGTACATGTCGGCCCCAATTTTGTCCGCGTATTCCTGTGTCAGGACAGCACCACCAACCATCACCTTGGCCCAGGGAGCCTGCTGCCTCAACAAGGATATTGTCTCCTCCATGGCAGGTACAGTGGTGGTCATCAGGGCCGAAAGGCCAACTAACGGGGCCTTGTTCCTGATGGTAGCATCCACAATGTCCTGGGGCTTAACGTCTTTGCCCAGGTCTATAACCTTAAAACCATAATTTTCCAAGAGCAATTTAACAATATTTTTGCCTATGTCGTGTATGTCGCCACGCACAGTGGCCAGGACGCAGGTGCCTCGCGTCTCGCCCTGCCCGCCAGCCGCCATGGCCCCTTTGATCTCCTCAAAGGCGGACTTGGCTGCCTCTGCGCTCATCAAGAGCTGCGGCAAATACACTGTTTTGGCCTCGAATCCCTGGCCCACCTCATTCAGGGCAGGGATTATCTCGTCGTTGACTATGTCCAAGGGGTTGCAGCCAGCCGTGGCCAGCAGCTCCCTGGTCAGCAGGGCAGCCCTGTCCTTTACGCCCTTTTGGATGGCCTGGCGTAAATCCATGGGGGCCTGCGGGCTGGGCGCCTTGTCCGTGGCACCTGCTGCAGCTGTGGCTGCCCCAAAGCTGTCGGCCTTTTGGATGTAGTGGCCGCAGTTTGGGTCCTGGCCCTTGAGCATTTTGTATGTGTAGTAGGTTTTGTTCATTTCGGCGGAATAGGGATTCATTATGGCAGCGCTGAGGCCCCTTTCCAGGGCCATGGCAAAGAATACGCCGTTTACCACATCCCTGTTGGGCAGGCCAAAGGACACGTTGGACACGCCAAGAGATGTGTGACATCCCAGCTGATTTTTGATGATATCAAGGGCGTCCAGTGTGGCCAGGGCAGCTCTGTTGTCAGCACTGACTGTCATTGCCAATGTATCAAAGATGATGTCCTTGGGGTCAATGTCGTACTGCTCTGCCTTTGCCAGTATTTTGCGGGCTATTTCTACTCGACCTTCTGCCGTATTTGGGATGCCTCCCTCGTCCAGGGTGAGAGCTACCACCAGGCCACCATACTTTTTGACCAGGGGGAACAGGGCTTCCATGCACTCCTCCTTGCCATTTACCGAATTAATCATGGCCTTTCCGTTGTATCTGCGCAGGGCGGCCTCCATGGCCACCATGTTTGACGTATCGATCTGCAGGGGCAGGTCAGTAACGGCCTGCAACTGGCACACGGCCCGCTCCAGCATGGCAACCTCGTCTATATCTGGCAGGCCCACATTTACGTCCAGAATGTGCACGCCCTTGTCCTGCTGGTTGATGCCCTCGGTGAGAATGTAATCCATGTCACCCTCCAGCAAGGCCTGTTTGAACCGCTTTTTGCCTGTAGGGTTGATGCGTTCGCCAATCAATACTGGCTCAGAACCAAAGGTTACGGCGTGGGTATAGGACGAAACCATGGTAATCTTCTTTTTGGCGACAGGTGCCGGGCTAATATGGCTTGTTCT
>JAZNEA010000059.1:0-6039 GCA_045588325.1 Clostridia bacterium | reverse complement strand
GAAAACATCATAAAACTGTCCATCTGCCTCCACAAAACCCTCTAGATATCTACAATCGAACCCATACATAGTGAATTCACCATAATAATAGCTAGGTTCTTTCCACACCATTCCCTCGTCGGTCAACACATATAATCCGCTAAACATCGCGTTGCCTTCAACCTTAGCAGGGCGCAGGTTCATGCTTTGTGTGCCATGGTAGTAAGCATCCATCTCCTTATATGGTGGCATTGCAAAATAGTCAGCCTTGAGTAGTCCCAGGTCAATAGACTCATGCACAGTAACATCAGTTGCGTTAGGCCTTGTCACTGACTCTGTGGCTGTACCAAAAACGAACTCATCTGCAACCAACGAGGCTTGTGGCAAGGATGTGGGAGATGGAGCAGGAGTTGTAACCACATCCTCGGTCGACACCTCTCCTCCACAGCAAGCTAACAGTAGGACTGACATCAGAAGACAAATCGTTATAGCAATAATCTGTAAAGTTTTCTTTTCATTGCGCATACTATTTATTTCCTTTCTCAGACTTAATTAATGAATATCAGCTCACTTTCTCACCACTGATAACATCTACATAAATGGATCCGGCCCAAGTGGTAATGAACTCATAACAAAGGACATGAACCCCTTCTACGGGAACATAAGACAACGCGACCGAGGCAATAGTAATTGTAGGGCTCCTCACCAGCACCTCAGCATAAGCCTCAAATGGGGTAATATAATCATCTCCTACCAGATTATCTGATCCCAATTCATCCAGAGAAGATGGAACTAGCATTCTGTTGTACTGAACCCCTTTTACTCCCTCGGCATCAACACTAACTCTCACATAGCTATCTGCTACTCTAATTCCGCCGATGGTATCATAATAGGTATAAGTCCTTGACATAATGATAGTAGAATCCTCATCTACGCCTGTGTCAGGATCAACTCTCTGAGCTGCCACATAGCTCTCATAAAGCATCATACCAGCCACACTATCCATGCCATAATCTGTAGCCAGGAGTTTTTCAACCATATCTCTGCAATCAGGCAAGGACACCTCAGTGTGAGCGGTCTCTCTGTCCGTTATGTCCTTATACTGATCTTTCATCGGAGCAATAACTATGGATTTTGGCAAAGCGGATATATCCCCGTCATAGTTAATGATGGAAAACTGGTCTCCCACAACAATAGACTGACCATTCTGTGGAGGCACCGTAGGTGATGCTTCTGGCGTTGGTGTGGGGGTAACTTGTAGTGTAGGTGTGGGTGTAGGTGCATTTGCAATCACGTCGTTGCTATCTTTAACAGGATTTGTCAAAAAGCAAACTACCACCACTACGCAGGCAACTACTGCAGTCACAACAATCCAAAAGCCAGGTTTTCTGTAGTTTATTACCGACTTAACTCTATCCTTAACTCCAACCTCTCCAAAGGCCAGCGGGCAAGCAGCTATAGCACTTCTCTTTACACTACATGTCAGCAGTGCCTGGGAGTATTCTGCACGAGCCTGTATGTCCAACTCCTTAACTACCTTTTCGTCACAGGCAAGCTCAATATCCCTGCATAGCAATACATAACTGAGCCACATCAGCGGGTTGAACCAGTACACAGCAAGCAACAGGAATCCCAAGGGTTTCCACAGGTGATCCCTGCGACTAATATGGGCACATTCGTGGGCGATTACATGGTCCATATCCCCTTCATCCATATTAAATGGCAAATATATTCTGGGTCTGAGGACACCAAGAACAAATGGAGATCCCACATTCTCACTCTGGTACACATTGTCCGTGTTCTTATAAAGCACCGCTGTGCCAATGTTCCTCTCCAGCCTCAGGTAGCTGATCACCATATAGACAAGGAGTGCGACCATACCTACTACCCAGACAATGGTCAAAATGGGAACTATCACCTGCAGGGGGTTAGCACTGTCACCTGGAATTGGTGCAAATGTCTGGTTAATAATGGGATTTATCGCATTGTTAATAATCGGAATGCCCGAATCAATTGACGGGGCACTGTCCGTCATAATGCCAGGGCTAACCGTCTCCGAGCTGGGAATAAGACTCAGAACGCTCTCTATGGAAAATGGAAAAACAAGGCGGAGGGCAACAGCACCCCACATAACAACTGTAATCCACTTGGGAGCCTTTTTGATCAGGATGCGCAGGAGCAATACGGCAAGCACAACATAGCTGGCCGAAATGCTCATGTTAAGGATTTTTAAAAAAATCTGGGACATTATCTTTCTCCTTTCCTGTAGCGATCTATCATCTGCTGAATGGCGTCTATTTCCTCCTCTGAAATCCTCTGGTGCTTGGTAAAAGCAGCAACGAACGCAGGGAGTGAGCCCTCAAAGGTCTTCTCCACCATCTCGTTTATCTCCGTAGCCTGTACTTCTTCCTTAGTTACCAAGGAAGAAACGATGGTGTCCTCATTCTTCAGCACACCGCGCTCTGACAACCTCTTAATAACTGTATATGTAGTTGTTGGCTTCCATCCAAGCTGCTGCTGACAAAGCGCAACAAGCTCACTACTCTTAATAGGCTCATGCCCCCATAGAATAAGACAGAAGCGATATTCACTTTCAAAAACCTTTGGTGTAGACATGTTTTTCTCCTCTCTCTAATCTGTTAGAGTACATCTATACTCTAACGCATTAGAGGCGGTTTGTCAAGCAATCCCTCCACAAAAAAACAACGCAGCAGTCATTACAAACTGCTACGTTGCTCTAGCTCTTTTACATACAAACTACTGGGCATTCTTAGGCTTAAAGGTTCCCTCGCCCTCATAATATCTGTTCACAGTGAGGACCTCTCCCGGAGACTTATCTGCAAATTCCTTGCCTATTTCTACCAGGAAGATTGTATATTTAATATCATCCGTTCCTGCACCTCTGTATCCATTTTCCACCACAGGATATAGCCTGTCATCCTCAACAACCACTCCAAGTATATCATGAATCTGATCAGAACCTGACGAATGCATAAACCTTACCAATATCAGCACTCTATCCTTGAAATAGTCCTCGTTATATGTGCTTAATAGCTCATCCTTACCCCTATTCTCAATTATCTGAGAAAATTGTTGGGCGGAGGTTACTAGGATCACATCATCATGAATGCCCCAATCATCGATTGTCCTTCGATCGAGATATTTTGTGTTTAGCACAGGTGCCACGTCATATCCATTTAGTCTGTCATCAACGCCAGGTGTTGGCGCAGGTGTGGGCCAAGCCTTTAATCCAAAGCAGTCACGGATAACCCTCATCAAAAAATTATTTGACTTGTAATAGTCATCATGATGATAATCGGTATACTTATAATGCTTATCCCCCATGACAAAGACTTCTTCTGTCCTAATTGGGTTAATAACAACCTTTTCACCATTTTCATACCAAAGGATCATCTGCAGATCAGAATCTACTGTATACCATCCACAAGAGCATCCCGCCTCCATATCGTGGGTCCTAGACCTTAATAGGATCTCGCGCACAAGAGCACAGGTGTTCTGACTGGTTATTTCCCCAGCTAACTCACCCTGGTATTCCAAGGTAATCTTAGAAATGTTTTGACCCAACTCTGGTCGATTCGGATAACGCACCAAATCGCTATAAAGCACAAAATAGTCTGTATATTTACCTGCCAGAATATCGTCCCATGTCACATCCGCAGAATTAGTCAGCACATATCGTTGATAATAATCGTATTTCGCATCTGGTGTTTCTGCTTGACCCTCAAAACACATTAAATACTTGTAGTCATGGCTTACGATAGTCTTGTTTGCCTGATCCTCCAAGGTTCTGATGGTATACTTAGAACCATCAAAAACAATATCGCTAAAATACACCTTATGGGGGTCGGAATACTCCGTTGCAAATCTCATTTCGCAACTGCTGCCGTGAGAAGTCAGCGACAAGAATCCTTCGAAATTCTTTGACCCCTGATCCTTTACATAGCCGCCTGTCAAGACAGTGTCACTTCTGAGTGCAAACCCACCTTCTACTCCTACTGCCCACTCTATTGAGTAGTACTCCGGAATATCCTCAAGTTTTGTCCCAATATATCCTGGCCCTCCGGTGGCTGTGGACGCCGCAAACACAAACTCCACAGAGGGGGTATATTCCTTGCCTTTAGAGGGGTCTCTATCGGTTGTCAGAGGCATACTAATCCTATATGTCTGCCCATTCACAAACTTTTCAGGAAGAGCAAGTCTTATGGTTTTAGTTGCTGAAAAGAACTCTGGATATTCCATTATCCAGGCCTCCAAAGATACAAGCGACGAATCTATGGTCTCCCAAGTGCCATCAACTAATCTTTCCAACACAAACGGTCCATTAGTAAATACCCTTGCTCCTTCGAATTTTTCTGCCAGAGAAAACTGCACCTTGAGAAAATCCCTCTCCATAGCGACCACTTCCATCTTAACAGGTGGAATCTCGTAGTTGATTGACTCTGGCGTTGGATTGGGTGTAGGTGTTGCGGTAGGGCTGGCTAGCGGGCTAGGGCTAGGTCCATCCTCTGTCCCCGCAGGCGGAGATGTGAGGAACGTAACTGCTACTACAATGGCTGCCAAAATGG
Source organism: Clostridia bacterium (assembly GCA_045588325.1). GTDB lineage: Bacteria > Bacillota > Clostridia > RGIG7378 > RGIG7378 > RGIG7378. The sequence continues at coordinate 1,474 of JAZNEA010000059.1, read as the reverse complement.
CAACAATCACTATCCAGAAACTAGGTTTCTTGTAGTTCATTACGCCCTTAATGCGCTCCTTGACTCCCACCTCTCCAAATGCCACTGGACATGCCACTATTCTCTTGCGATTGCAGCTACAGTTTAGCAGTGCTATGGAATAGGCCTGACGCTCCTCCTTGGTGTAATGGCTAATAACCTTTTCGTCACAGGCAGCCTCAATATCTCTGCAGAGTAGCACGTAAGCAACCCAAAGCAAGGGATTGAACCAGTGAATAGAAAGCAGCAAAAATCCAAATGGCTTCCACAGATGATCTCCACGTCTGATATGTGTCCGTTCGTGGGCAACCACAAACTCCTGATCCTCCGGACTTAAAGAGTATGGAAGATAGATGGTAGGTCTGAAAACACCTAGTACAAATGGGCTGTCCACAGAATGATTCTGTCGGATCCCCTTCTCCAGAATGGTGGACTCCCTTAACCTCATTCGCAGCGCCAAAACGCTACAAATGGCATATCCTGCCATAGCGCTCATGCCTACCATCCAAACTATGGACAGAATGAAAATCCAGTCTGCGCGCCTTTCCACAACGATGGGCTCTTGTACTTCTGGGTCAACAGTGGTGGCAGGATTGCCTGGTTGAATGGCGTTGTTTCCCGGCTGCGTAACCGTGTTGTTATCTGGCTGCGTAACTGTGCTGTTGCCTGGCTGCGTAACTGTGCTGTTGCCCGGCTGCGTAACTGTGTTGTTGCCCGGCTGCGTAACTGTGCTGTTGCCCGGCTGCGTAACTGTGTTGTTGCCTGGCTGCGTAACTGTGCTGTTGCTACCAGGATTGCCTGGTCTCTGTCCTCCAGAATGCCCCGTATTGCCTCCAATAGTGGAGTTATCTCCAGCAGGATTCTTAGGTGGTGTGGTGTCAATTATACCTGATGTGATATTGTCAATATCTGGCTGCATACTGAGAACGCTCTCAATGGTAAATGGGAACACCAATCTGACTGCAACCAAAATCCACAGGGCGCACATAACCCATTTAGGTGCCCTGCGGCGCAAAAGCAAGCGCAATGCAAGGATGACAACCACTATGCATGCAGCTGCAATAGAGAGTTCAATTACTTTTAGAAAGATGGCGTTCATGGTCTACCTCCCTATTATTCTATGAATCTCGTCTATCTCCTTCTGGCTCAGGCTCTGTGTCTGGCAAAATGCAGCGATAAATGCAGGCAGGGATCCCTGGAATGTCTTCTCTACCATCTCATTAATCTCATTCTGCTGCGCCTCACTCTTAGAAACCAGGGAAGATACTATCGTGTCTTCGTTTTTGATGACTCCCCTATCCTGCAGACGCTTAATTACTGTATATGTAGTAGTCTTGGACCAGCCCAAGCGCTCAGCGCAGAGCTTGGCAAGATTAGTACTCTTTATGGGCTCGTTCTCCCACAGGATAAGGCAAAACCTATATTCGCTTTCAAATATCTTTGGGTAACTCATACA
>JAZNEA010000058.1:0-5201 GCA_045588325.1 Clostridia bacterium | reverse complement strand
CTTTTCACTCTTAGTTATTAGCTGAACTTTCCACCGTCTCTTCCAGGCCTATAGGTCCCACGCCTGACCTAAAGAGCATATGCAGGCATCTGAGGCACGACATATAATCCACAAAAACCTTGCTCAGCAGACAGCTCCTCTGAATCCCGTCGCCTCTGACAGAGCATATCCTGACCCCATAGTTCCCCTCTATGTCCACCATATAATAGGACATAACGTACGACTCCGTTTCACCATGTACTACCGCCCTATACATCAACGTCTCCATATTCACCCCTGCCTAAATCTATCAGTTTTTCTTACCGACATTCAACACAAAATTTCCGACACTCTGCCTGCCACAACTCTTTCAAGCAACAAAAAACCGAGGTTTCCCCCGGTCTCTTAATATGCGTCAATATTGTTTTTGCTCTCTATACCAGAGCAATCTCCTCCCACTTGCCATCTATAATGGCCATAGCAGACTTGTAACCCACAGAAATCATCTTCTGTATGCCAAAATCGTGCATATAGTCGATGCTGGTAGGTACATGGCTATCGCTGTTGACGGTCATAGGAATCTTGCGGATAAAGCATTCCCTTAACAAATCGTCAGAGGGGTACTGCTCCACTCCTGGGCGAACCTTGCTGACGTTCATCTCCACAATGGTCCCTGACTCTGCCAGTTTCTCAATATATGGCATTACCAAAGGCTTGTACCAGTCCTCATCCCAGTCAAAAAAGGCCTTGTCGAAATTGTTGCGTCTCACCAGATCCAAGTGCCCTGCCATATCTGGCTTAATGGCGTCTACCATGCCGATACACTGCTCGTAAAACTCCTTAACCAGTCTCTTGGGGCCCATGTTGTTGATAGCCTCAGCAAACGCAGCCACAGACCCATCTATGGAGTAGTATCGGCCCTCCTCCTTGTCCAGCAGAGAATGGACACTGCCAATGGTATACTCCAGGCCATACTCCTGACGGTGATTTACGGGCGGAACACCCATGTAGTCGCACTCCATGCCCAGATAAATCTGAATCTGATCAGCATACTTAGCCTTGAGCCCTAATACTGTATTTCTATAGTCCTCCACCCTGTCCATGTGCATGAGCCAGGAGCTGTCCGGGTCTGATGCCATTGGAGCGTGTGAGGAAAAACCCATAGATCGAATCCCGCAGTCTATCGCTGCGCGGACGTATTCCTCGGGCACACCTCGGCCATCGCAAAAATTAGAATGAACATGATAATTTGTCTTAATGTAATCTTTCATGACTTTAGTTTATCACATACCACCTTTTGTGTACACTCAATTTGATTTATGATAAAATCAACTGAACTTATTACGAGGGACGGACATGAACAACATTCCAGACATTACCGTATATACAGATGCTCTTTCACCAGATATGCTCTCCTCTGCCAGAAAAATGGCGGAGCAGTTGGATTTGTCCTCTGTGGAGGGCATTTTAAGCATTGGCAGCGAGGCCGTTTCTCATATAAACCAGGTCTCCACCGAACTGGTGGATGTGGCCTTAACCACGGATTTGGATTCTGCAATGGACGAGATAACCAGGATTGCCAAGCATGTAACCCGATTTGGTCGCATGCTCCACGGAGGCAGAGCCTTATCCAAGCCCAGGTCTAAAGAGCGTATCAAGGAGCGCTATGACGTGCTCAAGATTGAACTAACCCGTGTCGCTGCCAACCTGGACAGAGACCGCCGCAATCTGATCCGCTCCATATCGCTGCTGGAGGAGACACATTGCCTTAACCTTAGGATATTTCAGGAGCTATCTGTGTCTGTAGAGGCTGGCAGATTCAGACAGGCCCAGCTGGCAAAGCAGGCTGATGCAGATCCGGACCTGCTACACCGACTAGAGATCAAGCTCTCCGACCTGGAGACTTCCCGCGTGGTTTGCAGGCAGACTGCCACACAGATATTTCTTCTCAGAGATTCCGCCATCAGTCTCTTAGATAGGATAAACAGCATAAACGACACTGTTATCCCCCTATGGACCACTCAGGTTGCATTAGCTCTGGGTATCAGCACTATCTCTGAGGGCAGGATGTCAGCTACTGGAGCCTATGCCGCTATCACTGAGGCTACCAAGTGCCTGACGGACGAGATCGCCACCACTGGCCAATGCATTACCCAGGCCCACCATGCAGTGGGAGACATTAAGGCCTAATCCCGGTTCACTATCTTGTTTTCTCCTTCCTCCATGTAGCTATCATCCCACAGCAACAACCTGCACATTGCTATCAGGAAAAGCAACGTCCCGGAGGCAATTATCAGAGATATAATAATCTCAACCATATGCACCTCCACTGCTGTCATAGTGTAAAATATGCAATAACAAAAAAAATGACACCCTCTACGGAAGGTGTCATTCTGTTATGCGTTATTTTATTTAGCTACGTGGCCTTAGAACAATCCGGAGATTACCCCGTCCTCGTCCACATCTATCTTCTCAGCTGCTGGAACCTTGGGTAGTCCTGGCATCGTGAGAATCGAACCTGTGAGGACAACCACAAATCCTGCACCTGCAGAGACCTTAACATTACGTACTGTTACTGTGAAACCCTCTGGGGCGCCCAGCTTGGTCTGGTCATCTGAGAAACTATACTGTGTCTTGGCAACGCACACAGGAATATGGTCAAATCCCATAGCTGTGAGCCTGTCAATCTGTGCCTCAGCCTCCTCTGTGTACTGAACTCCGTCACCACCATAAACCTTGGTAACAATGGCGTGAATCTTGTCCTTGATAGAACCCTCCAGCTCGTAGCTGTATGTAAAGTCGTTGGGCTCCTCGCAGAGTCTGACAACCTCCTCTGCCAAGGCCTTGCCGCCCTCGCCACCATCTGCCCAAACTGTAGACAGAACAACGTTAACACCGAGTTTGCGACACTCATCAATGATTAACTGAATCTCGGCATCTGTATCTGTGGGGAACCTGTTTACAGCCACCACCGAAGGCAACTTGTATACATTCTTAATATTGGATACGTGTCTCAACAGGTTGGGAATGCCAGCTTTAAGTGCAGGCAGATTTTCTGTGCCCAAATCTGTCTTAGCAACGCCACCATGCATCTTAAGGGCTCGAACTGTTGCAACAATTACTACTGCAGAAGGTGTAAGTCCTGCCATACGACACTTAATGTCAAGGAACTTCTCAGCACCCAAATCAGCACCAAAGCCAGCCTCGGTGATGGCATAGTCAGCCAACTTCATTGCCATCTTGGTAGCCATAATGGAGTTGCACCCATGAGCAATATTTGCAAAGGGGCCTCCGTGTACAATAGCTGGGGTACCCTCCAATGTCTGTACCAGGTTGGGCTTAATAGCATCCTTTAGCAGTGCTGTCATAGCTCCTGCCGCATTAAGCTGACCACATGTAACAGGCTGATCGTCATATGTGTAGCCGACGATAATATTAGCCAATTTCTCTTTAAGGTCTGTGAGGGAATTGGAAAGGCACAAAACAGCCATGATCTCAGATGCTACTGTAATATCGTATCCATCTGCTCTTGGCACGCCATTCTTGCCTCCACCGAGACCATCCTGAACAAATCTCAGCTGTCTGTCGTTCATGTCCACACAACGGCGCCATGTAATCTTTGTGGGGTCAATGTTAAGCTCGTTGCCCTGGAAAATATGGTTATCCAGCATAGCAGCCAACAAATTGTTAGCAGCACCAATGGCGTGGAAGTCGCCTGTAAAGTGCAAGTTAATATCCTCCATAGGGACTACCTGTGCGTATCCACCACCGGCAGCTCCGCCCTTAACGCCAAAAACCGGTCCAAGGGAAGGCTCTCTGAGGGCAACGCAAACGTCCTTACCAATCTTGCGAAGGCCATCTGCCAAACCAATTGTGGTAGTAGTCTTACCCTCTCCTGCGGGAGTTGGAGTAATAGCAGTAACGAGCACCAACTTGCCATTTGGCCTGGAGCTCTCCTTAAGGAGTTTAAGGTCTATCTTGGCCTTGTACTTGCCGTACTGCTCAAGATACTTGTCATCAATACCTGCTGTAGCGGCAATCTCATTAATAGGACGCATCTCTACAGACTGTGCAATCTCTATATCTGTCTTATACATTGTTCCCTCCCAAACAGAATGCTATATCTGAAAGTACTCCTTGATGGCATCTACCATGTCCAGATACTCCCAAGTAAAGTCTGAATCCTCTCTGCCAAAGTGTCCATATGCGGCTGTCTTCTTGTATATTGGTCTGCGGAGGTTCAGTCTGTCGATAATAGCTGCAGGTCTCATGTCAAAGAGCTCTGCAACCATGTCTGCAATCTCCTCATCCGGACGCACGCCTGTGCCAAATGTGTCAACTCTGATAGAAACTGGCTTAGCAACACCAATAGCATATGCAAGCTGGATTTCGCACTTGTCTGCCAGACCAGCTGCAACAATATTCTTTGCGGCATGTCTGGCTGCGTATGCAGCGGAACGGTCGACCTTAGTCGGATCCTTGCCTGAGAAGGCACCGCCACCATGTCTGCCGCATCCACCATATGTATCAACGATAATCTTACGTCCTGTAAGTCCAGAGTCTGCACCAGGTCCACCGAGCACAAACTGTCCTGTAGGGTTCACCAAAATCCTGGTCTGCTCGTCCATAAGAGTTGCCGGGATAACAGGCTTGATAACATGCTCAATGATCTCCTGCCTGATAAATTCCTGTGTGACATCGGGAGAATGCTGTGTGGACAACAGGATTGTGTCAATCCTGACAGGCTTGTCCTGCTCATCATATTCTACTGTAACCTGAGATTTGCCATCTGGGCGCATCCATGCACAAAGGCCTGACTTGCGAACCTCGGCCATCTTCATGCTAAGCAAGTGTGCATAATAAGCGGTCATGGGCATATATGTAGGGGTGTCATTGCATGCATATCCAAACATCATACCCTGGTCTCCAGCACCGGTAATGGAATATGTATCCTGGTCTCCCTCTCTCTGCTCCTGAGCCTTGTTAACGCCCATAGCAATGTCTGGGGACTGCTCGTGGATGGAAGTGAGAATGCCGCAAGTATGTCCATCAAAGCCGTACTTGGCACGATCATATCCAATGTCTACGATTGTCTTGCGCACAATGGACTGAATGTCCACATAAGCTGTCGTTGTAACCTCGCCAACGACAACGATAGTGCCTGTGGATGCCAGAGTCTCACATGCAACTCGGGCCATCTTGTCCTCTGCTAAAATAGCATC
>JAZNEA010000057.1:0-65339 GCA_045588325.1 Clostridia bacterium | reverse complement strand
TATCTACGATAGTGAAGTTGTCCTGCGGACAGTGAAGTTTCGCCTACGGCAAAATAGGCAAACTTAACTTCACTTGGTCAGCAAGACCAAACTTCACTGTGAACAAAGTGAGCAACTTCACTTTTGCGTTAGCAAAAACTTCACTTCGCAAGCCGAAAAAGAATCTGCTACTTTTCAGCAAGTATTTACCTTTCTCAAAGTATATAACCCACTATGACGCTTTCACATCCAATGTGCAAAGTGTCATTTGTTTTGTGTAGATAAAAAACGAGAGAGACAACTTCCTTACGAAGTGTCTCTCTCAAGGGTGCTTTTAATTTTCAACAAATCAGGTTGCTTGTTTTTGTTCCAATGCCCTTCTCAATCGTGGCATGTTCACCATATAGGAGAAGACCAGCCATACTGCACAGGCCACCCACAACACGGGCTCTGTGAGACATACAGCTACAAATCCATATACAGGCACAAACCATATTGCCGAGATCAGCTTGCCAAACAGCTCGATAAGGCTGGAAATAACCGGCATCACCTTGACTCCCAATGCCTGAAGTCCCAGTCGCAGAACGAACAACGGGCCCAGTGCCAGATAGAAGGGATAGTTTAACTTGAGGAACAGGTGAGCATTAGCGATAACATCCGGATTGTCAGTACCTGTCATAATTCTGACCAGGAATGGTGCTGCCACATAGATAAACGCTGTGGAAACGGCAGTCCACGCAAAACCAATGAGGATGACCTGCTTAAAGCCCTTGGAAACTCTGTCAACCTTGCCTGCGCCGTAGTTCTGGGCAGCATATGTTGCCGTAGCAGTACCAATTGTGGACAAGGGCTGCATGCCCAAACTCAGCAGCTTACGCGCATCTGCATTGGCTGTGATGTAGGTCTTGCCCAGCAGGTTGATGGAGCGCTGCATTGCGACGGAACCAATGGCGTAAATGGAACTGGTAAAGCCCATGGCAAGGCCTGTGCCGAACATATCAAACAAATACTTCCACTCTATGCGGAAATGCTCTCTGGACGGCACCAGTTCCGGGTAATTCCTGAGTACGTAGGAAAAACACATTATCGCAGATGCTCCCTGAGCAATAACAGTAGCCAGAGCCAATCCAGCAACCTTCAGGTCGAGAACAACCACAAATAACACATCCATACCGATATTCATAAAGCACGAAATAATCAGGAACATCAGGGGCTTAATGCTGTTGCCCACTGCGCTCATGAGTCCTGACCCCATGTTAAAGAACAAGTTTGTGCAGAGGCCTGCAACTATGATTATGGCATATGCGTAGGCGTCATCAAAGATATCTGTAGGTGTCTCCAAGAACTCCAACATGGTCCTCATGAGGCTCACTGACAGGGTCGTGAATATCACAGCAGAAACTGTGTTCAGAATCAGTGCCATGGCCACAGTATGCTTAACCTTATATGGGTCCTTGTTTCCAAATGCCCTGGCAATCATCATGCCAAAACCGCTGTTCATGCCATTGGCGAATCCGATAATCAAAAACGAGAACTGTGTGGTGGAACTGATAGCGGCGATGACGTCATCTCCCAGAGCATATCCCGCCACCATGGTGTCAAAGATATTGTACAACTGTTGGAAGATGTTGCCCATGAACATGGGGATAGCGAACACCAGAATCAACCTCAGCGGGCTGCCCACGGTCATATCCACGATTCGTCTTTCTTTAAACAAACTCTTCATACTACTTTGTAAACCTACTTTTCTGCAACAAGATTGTTAATCCAACTGCCCTTTTTCAAAAGGACAGATCCTACTACCGTTTTAATAAGGTCGCAACTGTATACTGCCAGGAAAATGTATACAACGTACAAGCCAGTAAACCTGGATAGCACAAATGCAACGGGAACGCACAGGCACCAGGTGAACGCGCTATCAAACAGGAATGTGATGATAGTCTTGCCTCCGCACCTCAGGGTGAAATACACCGTGTGAATAAAGCCGTTGATGGGCATAAACAATGCGTTGACCATGAGGAATTGGCTGGCTATCTCCTTGACCATGGGTGTGGTGTTGTAGAGCTCCGGAATATGACGGGCTGTCAGGAACAACACTATGCCCATAACCGTACTGGTTATGACTGAGCAGGCGATAAGTTTGCGGTCCTCGTCTCTGGCCTTTTCCAGTTCGCCTGCACCTAACAGCTGACCCACCATGATGGAAACAGCATTGCCAAAGGCGAAGAATGCACAGAAGAACAGATTGGAAACGGTGGATGATATATTAACCGCCGAAACCACCTCCAGTCCTCGTGTGGAATAGCACTGGTTGAGCATGGTCATGCCTGCAGACCAAAGTCCCTCATTAATCAGTAAGGGGGCTCCCTTGATAATAATGTCCAGGGCCAGGGCCTTAGGAACTCTCAAACTCCTGTATGCCCCAACAATAAATGGATTCTTGGCCTTGTTCATATGTGTCCAGGCAATCAGAATGCCAACCTCAACATATCTGGAAACGACGGTGGCAATAGCTGCGCCCTGTACGCCCAGCTGAGGAGCACCCAGCTTGCCAAAAATCAGCACGTAGTTCAGCAGGCAGTTAATCACAACTGCAGCAACTCCGGCCTTCATGGGGAGTACTGTCTCTCCACACTCTCTAAGGGTGCTGGCGTAGCAATTAGACAAGGCAAAGGCCGGCAATCCCAGCAGCATAATCCACAGGTACTGCTTGCCAAATGCCAGTGTGGCGACCATATCCAGGTTCTCCTCTCCCTGGTGGATAAAGAGGGATATGAGCTGGTCGTGCCACGGAATAAGCGCTGTCACAAATATACCGGTAACAGCAATGGCCATAATAATCTTGGCTCTGAAGCTATATCTGACTCCGTCGGTATCCCCCTTGCCGGAGAACTGAGCTGAGAAAATACCCGGACCTGCCACGCCTCCAAAAATGCACAGATTGAACACAAAGAGCAGCTGGTTCACGATGGAAACACCTGTCATCTGCTCCGTTCCTATCTGGCCAACCATGACATTGTCCAGCAAGCTGACAAAGTTTGTAATAACGTTCTGCAGCATAATGGGCAAGGTTACCGCCACCACTCTGCGATAGAAGTTCTTGTCCCCAATAAACTTGCTAAAAAAGCCTCTCATATCTCTCCGCGCAATCCTAATAGTCAAGCTCTCATCATCAAGGGAAATATACTAACGCCTATTAATAAAGTCAATAGATTATCTGTCCAAATTTTTGCTATTTTTCTTGCAAAAACCATGCAGTTTAGATTAGGATAGAATCGTCCGACAAAAACCTATTTTCAGGAGCAAATATGAGCATCAAGACAGTACTGTTTGACCTGGACGGAACGCTGCTTCCTATGGACCAGGAAATATTTCTCAAGGCATACATGGGCAAGCTGGCTGCGCACATGGCACCCCATGGATATGAGCCGGAAACATTGGTCAAGTCCATCTGGGCCAGCACCATGGCTGTGATTAAGGCGGACGGCACCCTGAGCAACGAGGATATGTTCTGGCAGACCATCACATCCATGTGTGGCGACCAGGTAAAGAGCGATATGGCCATCTTTGAGGAGTTCTACCAGGACAAGTTCCAGGAGGTTGCCAATGCATGTGGATACGACCCCATGGCAAATCAGGTGGTAAAGTTCCTGAAGGACAAGGGGATAACTCTCATACTGGCCACTAATCCTGTGTTCCCCGCGGTTGCTACCAACAGCCGCATCAGATGGGCTGGGCTGGACTGCGAGGATTTTGCCCTGGTCACCACCTATGAGAACAGTCACTTCTGTAAGCCTAACATCAAGTACTACGAGGAGATACTGGATAAGATGGGATTGGATCCCAAGGAGTGCCTCATGGTGGGCAATGATGTGGCCGAGGATATGATTGCATCCAACCTTGGCATGGAGGTATACCTGGTCACCGACTGCCTCATCAACAGCAAGGGGCTGGACATAGCAAATTACCCCCAGGGCAGCCTGAATGACCTTTTGAACTACTTAGCAGACAAAATATAAGATAAGGAGACGAATATGTACCTGTACGAACTGCATATGCATACCATGGAGGGCAGCAAATGCGCCCACTCATCCATTCACGACATGATCCGCAGATACAAAGAGGTGGGTTTTACAGGAGCTGTAGTGACCAATCACTTTACCGGCGGCAACACTTCTGTTGACATAGGCCTGCCCTGGGAACAGCTGGTAGAGGAATTCTGCTCCTGCTACTATGAGGGGCTAAAAACAGCCAGGGAATTGGACTTTGACCTGCTGTTTGGAGTGGAACAGGGCTACGCCAGAGGCAAGGAGGCCCTGGTGTACGGCATAGATCCGGAGTTCCTGCTGGAACATCCAGAGCTCAGAGCTGCAGACCTGCCCACATGGAGTGAGGTTGTGAGAGGCGCAGGCGGATTTATTGCATTCGCTCACCCCTTCAGAACAAAATCATATATCCCATGGCCAATGCCCATGCCTGGCATGATCGATCTGGTGGATGGATTTGAGGGATACAACAGGAGCAACACCCCGCTGGAGAATCAGGAGGCCATGACGCGACTCTCGCCCGAGGGGCTGATCGCCATAGCCGGCAGCGACTGGCACGACACAAACTTTGACGATGCCAACGGCGTGGTGCTGGAGCATAGGGTGCACACCACCCAGGAACTGGCCAAGGTGCTAAGGAGTGGGAAATTTGAATTAAAACTGTAAAACAAGGCCGTCGAGTTGATCCCGACGGCTTTTGATTTGTGTGGGGTGGTTGAGACAACCACAAAAAAACACCCCCGTTCTCCCGGGAGTGCTCATATCAAAATACCCAATAATACATAATCACTGCATTTATAATGCCGAGGATGGATCCTGCCACCACCTGCAGCGGTGTATGACCAACCAACTCTTTGAGCTTAACCTCTGGCAGTTTCTCCGAGGCCAACAGGTCAAACGACTCGATAATCTCGTTAATCAGCATGGCCTGCTTGCCTGTCTCCAGTCGAACTCCCATTGCATCGTGGCAAACTATAGTAGCCAACACAAATGTGGCAGCAAATTCAAACGACGCTGGTCCATATGTGAGGGCAGCCATGGTTGCCAACGAAACAACTGTAGCCGAGTGTCCGCTGGGCATGCCTCCGTCGCCAAACAGCCTCTCTATAGCAAACTTTTTATTGACAGCTGTGTGAATAACCAATTTTAGTAGCTGGGCAATCAGCCATGACGATATGGCAGTGCTCAGAAAGGGATTCAATATTAGATCTACAAGCCAGTTCATTGTATATATCCTCTAAATGGTTTCGACAAATTTAAACTCATTATAACACACCCATTACCAATATGTAAAAAGCCTCTGTTGCACTGGCGGCAATAGAGGCCTCTCTTGGTGGAGCATACCGGAGTCGAACCGGCGACCTCTACAATGCGAATGTAGCGCGCTACCAACTGTGCTAATGCCCCGAGCTCATAGATTATAGCACCTGCCCAAAAAGGCTGTCAAAACTTTCCGCTCCGGCATATAGATAATCAGAAGCCTCTTTTTGTCGAGGAAAAATGGAAATTTACGAAGTCAGACGAGGTGATACCCTGTACTCCATCGCCGACAGAACCGGCACCAATGCAGAGGCCTTAGCCTATGTAAATCAGCTCACATATCCCAATCGCCTTGTGCCAGGCCAATCACTGATTATCCCAGGGGGCGAGGTAACTGAGAGTCCTGTGCCCAAACCCACCATTGTTGTCAACGGCTACGCCTATCCCACCATAGGGAATGTGGCATTGGCCAGCGCACTCCCCTACTTGACCTATCTGTCCATATTCTCCTACAGGATGGAGGCCGACGGCAGTCTGGAACCTGTGGACGATGCACGACTTATTCGCAGCAGTTATGCCACCTCCACCGCTCCCCTCATGGTTCTCACAAACACCAGGGCCTCTGGAGGATTTTCCAGTGAGACAGCCTCACAGGTACTGAACGATCCTGCCCTAAGGTCCACTCTGATGCAGAACATTTTGGCCACATTGGAGTCCAAGAGCTATTTTGGGATCAATGTCGATCTGGAATATCTTTATCCCCAGGACCGTGCCACCTACAATTCCTTTATTTCGGAGCTATCGGAACTGCTGCAGCCGGGTGGATATGTGCTCATGACAGCCCTGGCCCCGAAACAGTCGGGTACACAACAGGGTTTGCTGTACGAGGCCCATGACTACGCATTCCATGGTCAAGTGGCGGATTATGTAATCCTTATGACCTACGAATGGGGTTACCTGTATGGCCCGCCCATGTCAACTGCCCCCGTCAATCAGGTTCGCAAGGTTTTGGACTATGCCGTAACTCAGATACCTCCTGAGAAAATACTGCTGGGAATGCCCCTGTATGGCTACGACTGGACTCTCCCCTACCGCCAGGGAACTGCTGCAGAAATACTATCGCCCAACGCCGCCCTCAATCGCGCAGTAACTATGGGTGCTACCATCGAATTTGACCAGGACAGCCAGACGCCCTATTACAACTATACGGATACCAGCGGCAACAGTCATGTAGTATGGTTCGAAGACCCCAGGAGCCAGAGAGCTCAGCTGGAGCTGATAAATGAATATGGATTGGGCGGGGTTAGCTATTGGAACCTGCAATACTTGTATAGGCCTGCGTGGCAAGTCCTCTCAGACATGTTTACTGTTAGCAAGATGTTCTGACATATCTTTGTCCTGGCGAATGCCTCTGACTCCCTCGGGAATGCCATTTGCCAGGGCGGGGTTCTCTATTGCCTCGTTTGACATTATGACGCAGCGACAATCCTGTCTCTGACACACCAGAGGAAACACCCTGCCTCGGCTGTCCTGTATGGTGTACCGTCCCTCCGTGCAGGGGTGCGAACAGGTATGGCGACTAGTTTTTTTGCCTCCCAGGTAAGCCCCCACAGGGCAAAAGTCCGACGTCATCAGGGGGATGAATCCATGGTTCCTAAGCTCGATTCTGCCAGGCAAAGAGGCGCACAGGCTTTCCATGAACTCCTGGTCCTCCTCCACCTCAACAGAGGGGAACAGATAATCTACGCCCAGGTCAAGGCATGCCCTGGCGGCTGCTATATTGCATATATTGAATGTGTAGTCTGCTGTGACGGTTTTGCCCAGTTCCTTGCATAGTGGGGCCAACCACAACTGCCCGATGTTGCCCAGGATAAGGCCCTGGCAGTTTTCCCCCTTTAGGGCATGGGTCAATGCCTCCTGTCCGGAACGGAGCTGTCTATCTACTGTGCCCCTGGAAATGGCGGGCAATCTGAATCTGTACGCCAATCCCAGAGCATCCAACTCCCTGTAGTCCTGGTTCCAGACACTACTAATTGGCAGGATGTATTGGTTGTATTCTCCTGTGGCGCTGGCCTCCAGAGCCTCCTTTGCAGTCTCTACGCACAGCGCGTTGATTGGTTCGTGGACGATCTCTGCTGGATATACCTTGGGCTCCATGGCACAGTCCACTATCCTGATGTCCCTCTGGCTATCCTGTAGGATGGCCTGCGACAGGCTCTCCAGCACCTTGCGCCTCAAGCCATTTACGGCAGACACAATCAATGCCCCCTGGGCATCTCCGCCTATCTCCAGGTGCTCCACCACAAATGGTGTGTTGCCTGTCTTTGTAAGTTGCTGTCTCAATCTGTCTGTATATGGGCCTGGACGATCTACCTGAGCCAGTATTTGCTCTGTGCCCCTGGCCTCTATGTGACCTGCTCTGGCTACCAATGTGCCCTGACCTGTCGTGTCTACCATCATCTCCATGGCAATCGGCCTCTTGCGGGACTCCTGCTGGACTGTGTGCAAAATGGCCTTGCGGCTTTGGGCATCGCCTGTCTTTCGCAGCTCCATGCCTACCTGGATCCGCCCATCCTGGGGCAGACGTCCTAGCCAGACAGTTTCTCCTGCCTGGGCTGTAGTTTTGCGTCCCTTGGCCACTACGATTTCTGTAACTATGGTTCCGGGATCGTCTGTGGTGCCTCCAGTCATGATCTCTATGCCATCCCCCAAGGCCACCGGTGTCTGTAACCTAACGTTCACCATGAGGAATTTCATATTGGCGGTACGATCATATTCCCTGCGAATTCCGACGATCTTGCCCAGCGGCAGTCCCCAATTCTTAGGCTTTGCGGCGGACATCTGATCCAATCCAGGCTTATTCACCGCTGCCCTGGTATCATAATAGAGTTCTGTAAATCCATTGCGATTGAATGCCTGCAACAGGTCCTGCCTGTCTATCTGAGCTCTGTGTCCGTCCAGACGTCGCCTATACACCTCTGTAACAGCACCTACGTATTCGGGAGTCTTCATGCGTCCCTCTATTTTGAGGCAACACACTCCCGCCTCGCCCAGCTCCTCCAGCCTGTCCAGCAAACACAAGTCCTTAGGACTCAGCAGGTATGGGGGTGTATTTTTGTCTGTATTAATGCTGTAGCACATGCGGCACAACTGAGCGCACTGTCCCCTGTTACCGCTCCTGTTGGCCAATTTGGAGCTCATGAGGCACTGGCCGGAATAGCTGACGCATACTGCGCCATGGACGAACACCTCTACCTCCATGTCATCTCCGCAGGCAGAACAAATGTCCCTGATATCCTCAATGCCACACTCTCTGGCCAGAATAACGCGACTAAAGCCCATAGCCTTCATGGCCAGGGCTCCCTCTCTGTTATATATTGTCAACTGTGTACTGGCATGCATGGGGAGGTTTGGCAATCTGCTATGTACCAGGGATGCTAGTCCCAAGTCCTGCAGGATAACGGCATCTATCCCCAATTTGTATGCGATTTCGATCTGCTCCAGGGCGAGTTCTGTCTCGTCCTCGTGCACTAATGTGTTGGATGTAAGAAACACCTTTACTCCCAGCAGATGGGCGTACTGTATGCACTCCTTTAGCTGTTCGTCAGAAAAATTGCCTGCATTGGCCCTGGCATTAAACTTTTGCATGCCAAGATATATGGCATCTGCCCCCATCTGAATGGCGGCCTTTGCCGACTCCATATTGCCTGCCGGACACAATAATTCTATCTTGCTGCGTCCCATATCAGTCGATTCTGGCTATTTCGATACCCATGCTGCGCAACTTGCCTGGCAGGTCCTCGTAGCCCCTCTCTACATGGTAAATATCCTCAATCTCGGTAGCTCCCTCTGCAAACAGGCCCGCCACAATCATAGCCATACCTGCCCTCAGGTCCATGGCCCTGACCTTAGTGCCAGTCAGAGGCAATCCTCCCTCGATGTATGCAGTACGGCCATCAATCTTGATGTTGGCGCCCATACGCTTTAACTCCTGTACATGGAGGAACCTGTTCTCAAATACGGTCTCTGTGATAATTCCCGTACCCGAACTCCTGCACAGCAGAGCTGTAAATGGAGCCTGCATGTCTGTAGGGAATCCTGGGTGGGGCAATGTCTTGATGTCAACGGCCTTGAGCTTGCTGACGTCCTCTACCTCAACCACAATACTGCCTCCATCGTCAGAAACCTTACATCCCATCTCTCTCAGCTTAGCTGTAACAGGCTTAACGTGCTCAGGAATGGCATTTACGATCTCCAACCTGCCTCCTAGGGCAGCACCAATTGTCATAAAGGACTCTGTCTCAATTCTGTCGGGCATGATGGCATGCTCTGCAGCATGGAGCTTTTTGACTCCCTGAATCTTAATCTTGTCTGTGCCTGCGCCAGAAATATCTGCTCCCATGGATGACAGAAATGTGGCCAAATCCACAATTTCGGGCTCGTTGGCTGCATTATCTATAATCGTCTCTCCCCTGGCTGTAACTGCCGCCAACATGATATTCTCAGTGGCTCCCACGCTGGGAAAGTCCAGATAAATTGTGGCACCGTGCAGGCCCTTGCTGGCCATTGCCATGACATATCCGTGTCCCTGCTGAATCTCCGCTCCCATAGCGGCAAATCCCTTAAGGTGCAGGTCAATAGGTCTGGCTCCGATGGGACAACCTCCTGGTGATGCCACCTTAGCCATGCCCTTGGTTGCCAGCAGAACGCCCATGCTGAGGACAGAAGCCCTCAGCTTGTCAACCATATCATAAGGTGCCTCAAAGGAACCATTGCCAGAATATGCAACCGTCATAGTTGCCGTGTTCTTGTCATAATGAATATCGGCTCCCAAATGAACCAGGATGTCCTTCATTATGTTGATGTCAATAAGATCCGGGATCTCTGTAATTGTGCTGACCTCATTGGACAATGCGGCGGCGCACATAATAGGCAGGGCTGCATTCTTGCATCCGGAAATCTTGACTCTGCAATTGAGTTTTCCCTTATATGGTTGTATAACGTACTTTGCCATTACTTCTCCCAATCTATCCTTGGAATATATTTTTCCACGCCTCTGCGACGATTAATCCTCTGATATAAAAATATTATTTTTCAAGTAGACCAGGAAGTTTGCTCCGATCTTTTCCTCATCTGTCTCACCCAGATCTCTGGTACGGATGGTGTCAGTGGATTTGTCTATTATGTACTTTTCCTCAGCGGTGCGGATCTTTGTCCTGAGTCTCATCAGATGTGCAACAGGGGTTTGCGTCTCCTCTGTGAAGTATTTAACCGTTCCGTATGCAATCTTGTCCTCTCCGGAAACAACAGCCAATTCTGGCTGCTTGTCCAAAGCTACGGCCCGAATGGAGTCATTCCAGCCATCCTTATGAACTGCCTGAGCAAAACCTGTAAGTCCATGTTCCTCGATATCCTGCTCTGCAAATCTGCCTACTACACAAACTGTGGTGTCCAACCCCGCCGACACACAAGCCTTGGCATGGGGTGCGATGTTCTCGATTAGCTTATAGGACGTTACAAACATTATCTTATGTCCCTCCAGAGGTGCCTCTCTTTCCTCGCGGGCCACATCTGCGTGGACATTGAATTTGTGTCTGTTCCTGTAACTGAACACAAGGGCAATAGCCATGGCTATAGCCAGAACTACAAACACTCCGATGGCGGCAACTGGTCCAACTCCTGTCAGGACGATGGCCATAACGCCAAACGCCATACATACTGCATACAGTATCAGTACGGCCTCCTTTTGGCTAAAGCCCAGGTCCACCAACTTATGGTGCAGATGCTGTCTGTCGGCCTGCATCGGAGACTGTCCGTTGGCCACTCTGCGGATGATAGAAGATGCCGTGTCAAATAGTGGGACTATCATAACAAACAAGGGAACGATAACGGATATGGTTGCCGTCATCTTGTACGAACCACCTATAGATATGGCCGCCAGTATAAATCCCATAAGAGGTGCCCCAGAATCTCCAATAAACACCGATGCGGGGAACATATTGTATGGCAGGAATCCAAGTACGCTGCCCAGCAAGACCACGGAGGTGAATGCTCCCAGCACATCGCCATTCATCATGGCGATTGTGAACATACATATGGACGTGATGGCGGACAAGCCGCTGGACAATCCGTCCAATCCGTCGATTAGGTTAGTCGCGTTAGTCATACCAACAATCCAGAGGATTGTGACTACCCATGACAGCCAAGTGGGCAATATGGAGTATCCCATCTCGTTGAATGGGTTGGTTATATACTCGATGCGACTGTTGAAAGCGACCAGAACTGCAGCAATCATCTGGAAGGGCATCCTGACCTTGTACGACAGGTCGTACAAATCATCAGAAACGCCTATTACCTCGATAATCACACAACCAGCCAACAACATCCATAATCTGGAATCCATGGGGATGTCGCCAATTCCGAATACCTTGAACACGCACAAACCCATTAGGGTTACCATAAAAGACCAAAAAACGGCCAAGCCTCCCATAAGGGGAACTGGCTTACGGTGCATGCCACGGGACTTGGGAACATCTATAACACCCAAGGCACATGCTATTTTCTTGGCAAGTGGTACCAATGCGAATGACAGCAAAAAGGCCACCGCAAAGGCAATCAAATATTGATAATACATTATTCTACTCTGATGACCTCCACACCAGCCTCACTCAGCAAACTGAGAGAGAGCTCGTCCGGATAATCTCCCTTATACAAAATACGCTTAATGCCAGCATTGATCATCATCTTTGCGCAAAGCACGCAGGGCTGTGTTGTGCAGTACAAGGTTGCGCCCTGAATGCTGATGCCAGCTGCCGCGGCCTGGACTATTGCGTTCTGCTCGGCGTGAATAGCTCTGCACAACTCGTGTCGCTGTCCAGATGGAATGCCTAGCTGCTGTCTCAGACAGCCAATATCCTCACAATGTCTGCAACCACTAGGTGCTCCATTGTATCCTGTTGCCAAGATACGGTTATCCTTAACGATAACTGCACCCACCTGTCTGCGAATACATGTACTGCGAGTCTTGACCACCTCGA
Organism: Clostridia bacterium; assembly: GCA_045588325.1. Lineage (GTDB taxonomy): Bacteria > Bacillota > Clostridia > RGIG7378 > RGIG7378 > RGIG7378. The sequence continues at coordinate 53,017 of JAZNEA010000057.1, read as the reverse complement.
CAATATCCATAAAATAATCGTCCCAACTCGGTCTGCCCATATTGTCTCCTTTCGCTATCAAACAGTTCCGGCCGAAGCCTTAACAACTCTGTTCATAATGGCTGCGCCAACTCCCTCCTCTGGGACTCCGCGCATATAAATTAAATCATATCCCCTGCTGTCACAGTCCCTAAAGGCCCTGAACACGCTGTGGGCAATGGTGGACAAATCCCCTCTGTCTCCTATGAGAATCTGCTCCCTGTCCCCAAACAGGCTACGATCCTGCTCTGTAACAAGAATAACACATTTGTGGCCCAGAGCAAAATTTTGGTCATAGGCATTGACAATAGCCCTGCACTGCTCCTCCTGTGTTCCCTCCGATTTAGCCAAAATCAGGCGTCCCTTAGGGGCATAGTGACGGTATTTCATGCCAGGTGCCCTGGGCGCCTCCGCACCTACGGACCTGCCATACCCTATAGCAGGCACAATGCCTGTGACATCCTGTATCATCTGTGCCGTAATATATCCTGGTCGGAGGATTGTTATGCCCTGACCGGAGCAGTCTATAACTGTACTCTCCAGGCCACACGCACACTCGCCTCCGTCAAGAATCATATCTATGCGGCCATCCATATCCTGCAGGACATGTTGTGCCCTGGTGGGACTAGGTTTGCCGGACCTGTTAGCACTAGGTGCCGCTACGGGAATACCAGCTGCACGCAACATAGCTCTGGCATTAGGATCTGATGGGATCCTGACACCCACTGTGTCCAACCCTGCAGTCACAGCGTCGGGCACCAGAGGCAACTTGGGCAATACCAGTGTCATGGGACCTGGCCAGTAGGCCTCTGCCAACTGGCGAGCAGTATCTGGAATGTGTGATACCAGCTGATCTAACCCATCCATATCTGCCACATGGGCAATGAGAGGATTGTCATTGGGTCTGCCCTTTGCTCTGAATACCTGCTCTATGGCCTCCTCACAATACACTGCCGCTCCCAAGCCGTACACTGTCTCTGTGGGGAATGCCACAACGCCGCCTGCTCTCAGGATGCGTCCGGCCTCCTCAAATATGGCACTGTCCTCTGGAGTGCCCAAACTCCTATATGCAGTTTTCCTGTCAGGTGCGCTCTGCACCCCCAGGTTCTGCTCATTAGTCATCAGCACTATCTCCACTGCCCAACTTATTGGCACGGTCTGCCGTTGTCAGGGCATTGATCATCTCGTCCATATCGCCATTGATAAATGTTGTCAGTTTGTACAGTGTAAGTCCTATGCGGTGGTCAGTAACTCGTCCCTGGGGGAAGTTGTATGTCCTGATACGGCTGTTGCGATCGCCACTACCAACCTGAGATTTTTTGTCGGACTTCAGCTTATTCTCGCGCTCCTCCAACTCGATAGAATATAGTTTGGAACGCATTATTTTGATGGCCCTCTCCTTGTTCTTGAGCTGTGATCGCTCATCCTGACAAGTAACCACCAGTCCGGACGGAATATGTGTAATACGGATGGCGGAGTCAGTCTTGTTAACATGCTGTCCTCCTGCGCCTCCGGAACGATAGGTGTCAATCTTGAGGTCATTCATATTCATCTCGAACTCAAAATCGTCCATCTCAGGCGTAACCGAAACAGTAACTGCCGATGTGTGGACGCGTCCCTGAGATTCTGTCTCTGGAACTCTCTGAACTCTGTGTCCACCGCCCTCATACTTGAATCTGCTGTAGGCGCCCTGTCCCTCTACGGTGAACTCAACGGACTTATATCCTCCTAACTCCGTCTCACTGGAGTCGCTGACGGAAATGCTCCACCCCTTGGACTCGGCGTACTTAGAATACATTCTGAAGAGGTCTCCAACAAAGAGGGCTGCCTCCTCGCCGCCTACTCCGCCCTTAATCTCGATGATAACGTTCTTATCGTCGGCAGGGTCCTTGGGCGTCATCAGGATGCGGATATTCTCCTCCATTGCAGGAATCTTTTCCTTGAGCTGAGCAAACTCCTCCCTGAGCATCTGTTCCATATCTGCGTCATCAAACACCTCATCCAACATGGCCTCAACATCTGCCAGCTCCGATATTGCACGGCGATATTCGCCTATCTGATTGACCAACTCTGTCAGATCTGCATACTCCTTCATAAGCATACGGTATTCCTTTTGCTTAGTAGTAATGTCAGGCTCTGCTAATTTAAAATTGATCTCCTCGTATCTATCCTCGATACTCCTGAGCTTATCCAGCATAATTTGACCTCCAGGTTAGTTCACTCATAACTTTTAAATTATACAATATAAGAGAATAAAACTAAAGTTTTAAAAAAACTCTATTTTTTTATTTTTTTGTGTGCTTTTTTGTACTCGTTGTGATATATTAAATTCGTGTGTAATAATGCAGAAATAGGAGGACATAATATGACGCTTTTTGATAGTATGAAAAAGGGTACTGTTGAGATCGTAGTTCTGAGTATGCTTATGGAGTCCGATATGTACGGATATCAGCTTGTTCAGAACATACTTAAGCTGACAGATGGTAAGTATGTGCTTAAGGAGGGTGCTTTGTACCCCATCCTGTACAAGCTCACTGAGAAGAACTACATCAGCACATACACAACCTACTACGGTCGCCGCCCCAGGGTGTACTACCATTTGGAGCCAGCAGGACTTGAGCATGCCAAGTCTATTTACAAGGCATACAACGAGCTGACACAGGCTATCTATGCTATCGTTGGCAACAAGTACGACGAGTAGGGATAGTGCCCGAATTCTAACAGATAGTTTTAAAGAGTTGTATTATCTACCTCGGCTATATGCCGAGGTTTTTTGCGCAAGAAAAAGGTGCAACCCTGTTGGATTACACCCTTGCATCAAATCTGTTGCTATATTACAGAACGGCTGGCATACACAATCTGATTTTGCCATTGCCTGGCATATCTGCCAACAGTTCCAGTGAAACCTTGAGATCCCTGTAGCACATCTTGCCTGTGGTAAATGCCACTGCGCCTGCCTTAAGCTCGCTGTTATCGATGTTGACCATCTGTGCCTTGGACTTGAGGAGTTCCTTGATGGATGCCTCAGTCTTTGCTGCATCTGCAGTCTCCACATATACGAAGAATTCGGAGTAGAACTCGTCGCTAGACTCTACCTTGGTTGTCTGATCGGCCTTCCAGTTGTAGTAGATCGGCTTAAGTCCGGAAGCAACGTCCACTATGTCAGACACCACTGCACTGGCTGTAGGTAGTCTACCTGCTCCCCTGCCGTAGAACATACAATTATCCAGGTTGTCGGAGTTTACCAGGATGGAGTTATAAGACTCATTGACTCCAGCCAATGGATTGTCCTCCTTAACCATAACGGGAGAAACCATGGCGTACAGCTTGTCGTTGTCCATCCTGCAGCGACCCACCAGCTTAATCACATTTCCTGTGGCGTTGGCAATTGCAATGTCGGCCGCAGTAATCTTAGAAATACCAGTAACATCTATATCTCTGTAGTCAACAAAGCGATTCCATGCCAGGGATGCCAATATAGCGATCTTACGGCAAGCATCGTATCCCTCCACATCGTCGGTGGGATCTGCCTCTGCATAGCCTTTCTTGCGAGCATCCTCCAGGGCCTCGTTGTAGTCGGTGCCATCGTAACGCATCTTTGTCAGCATATAGTTGGTTGTGCCGTTCAATATGCCAAATATCTCGTTAATGTGCTCGCATGCATAGCTGTTGCGCAGGGTGCGGATAATCGGTATGCCTCCACCTACTGCTGCCTCAAATATGTAGTGGCAGCCATTGTCCTTAGCAATCTGCAGCATTTCGCAACCGTGAGCAGCCACCATTGCCTTGTTGGAGGTTACAACGCTCTTTCCCCTCTCCAGGAGGGCCTTAGTGAACTTGTATGCAACGCCGGTTCCGCCGATGCACTCCGCCACCACGTTAATCTCTGCATCCTCCAGAATATCGTCAAAATTCTTTGTGAACAGGTTAATAAACAGGCTGTCTGGATAATCTCTGACATCCAAAATGCGCTTGAGGCGAATCTCTGCCCCCGCGTATTCGCTGGTCTTGGCCTGTCTGTCTGCCAAAATACTGCACACACCGGAGCCTACTACTCCGTATCCCATAACTGCTACAGTAATTTTCTTTGCCATTTTTCTACCCTTTCGTATGGTAATTTAATCTCTGGCGATTATTTCGCACTTTCGAACGCCTGGTATGGCCTTGAGTCTGCCTATCAGATCTCCCATGGGACCATCCATCTTGTTTGTTTCGACGGATATGGATATGTCTGCCAATCCGTTAATGGGCATATTCTGATTGATGGTAACGATGTTCAGGTTCGCCCTAGCCATTATGTTTATAATGTTGGACAGTATCCCCGATACGTCCTCCACCACAAAAATAACTGTAATAACTCTGCCGTACGACGCCTCATAAAAGGGATGAACGTTATCCTTATACTTGTAGTAGGCGCTACGGCTAATGCCCTGATCCTCCACCACACTCTGAACTGATCTGCCTGGATTTTGGGCCAAAATGAGCTTGGCCTCCAGCACCTTGGAAATCACGGGGGGCAGGACATTCTTATCCACAAGTATGAATTCTGAGCTTTTTCCCTTCATTTTAGTCGTCTTATCTCTTTAGGAAGTCGTTTACTGTCTTTTTCATGTCCTCTTTGCTGCAGAGAGTGTCATGGAGCACCTGTCTGGTCTCCAACCCTCTAAGAGGAGCTGGAATTCTGTCTCCGGACATTGAGCTAAGCTCCTCCAGGAGTCTGAACTCAGACACACCCTCGTCCTGCTTGCCTGTCAGTGCGCTGAGCACAAATCCCACAAACTTAAAGGGGCTGGCTGTTGACAATACAACAGCAGGTGTCTCGTCTCCAGTATTGGCGACATAATCCTTATATACTGCATATGCAACTGCAGTGTGAGTATCGCACACATATGAGTACTTGTGGAACACCTCGGCGATGGTTGCAGCACACGCCTCGTCATCTGCATACCCTGCGGCATACTCCTGACGCAGGGCATCCATAGTTGCCTGGTCCAATGTGTACTCGCCCTCTGTCACCAGCCTATGCATCAGGTCTGCCACCTTTTCGGCGCATCCTGTAGCGTGGTACAGCATTCTCTCCAGATTGCTGGAGATGAGGATGTCCATGGATGGAGAACCCGTCTTATAGAACTCTCTATTCTTATTGTATGTGCCTGTTGCAAAAAAGTCCGTCAACACCTTGTTGGAGTTAGATGCGCAGATCAGCTTGCCAACGGGCAGTCCCATGGCCTTGGCATACCAGCCAGCCAAAATGTCTCCAAAATTGCCTGTGGGAACGCAAAAGTTCACCTTGTCTCCCAGCTTAATTTGATCCGAATTGACCATATCTGCGTATGCAGAGAAGTAATATACAATCTGTGGTGCCAATCTGCCCCAGTTAATGCTGTTGGCAGAGCTGAGCTTTTGTCCGCGAGTGGCCAATTCGTCAGCGAATCCAGCGTCTCCAAAAATGCGCTTAACTCCACTCTGGGCATCGTCAAAGTTGCCCTCTACTGCGGCAACATGGACGTTGTTGCCCTGCTGAGTGACCATCTGCATGCGCTGAACGGCGCTGACGCCCTGGTTGGGGTAGAATACAGTGACAGATACACCGGGGGCGTCCTTAAAGCCCTCCAATGCGGCCTTGCCTGTATCTCCGGATGTGGCTACCAAAATGCAGGTCTCCTCCTGAACTCCCAACTGCTCCTTGCTCATCCTGAGCAACCTGGGCAACATCTGGAGAGCCACGTCCTTGAAGGCACATGTGGGACCATGCCACAGCTCCATAATATTGCACTCCTGGCCAAGCTGTACCAACGGAGCCACGCCGAACTCGTCAAATGTGCTGTACGCCTCTGTTGCCTCCTTGAGAATCTGATCCTGGGTAAATTCCTCCAGGAACAGAGAAAGGACCTTAGCTGCTCTGATGTTATAATCTACCTGACAGAGCTCCTGGATAAAATCCTCTCCAATGGCAGGTATCCTCTCAGGACAATACAGACCTCCGTCTGGGGCAAGCCCTCTCAAAATAGCCTCTGATGCTGTGACAGCAGGCGATTGTCCTCTGGTGCTAATATACTTCATTACTCAGTCTCCCCCGTATCCGTTGTGACCTCCTGGGTCAACGCATTAATCCTATCCAGCGCTAATCCATAATAATTGTTATCCTCTGGGAATAGCTTGGTTATATTCTTATAATACTTGATAGCTGCATCAGGATCCTGCTCCTCGGTGCATAGACCGCATGTGTACAGAGCCTTGTCATATCCAGTCAGCAACTGCTCTCCTCTATAGTAAACTTGTCCGCACCTGACTGCCTCCAGTCCCAGACTCAGAGCTGACTCCTTGTCTCCCTGGGCCAGCTTGGCGTCCATCTGTGACAAAACAGATGCCATATAGGATGGAAGTTTATCATCATAAATAACTTCGTCAAGGTACTTGTCTTCACTATCGCGTACATTTAATTCCGCTATTTTCTCCAACAATGCCATAGCGTCGGAATATAGGCCATTTTCGAACAAATTTCCAAGGGTGTACACCTTGGCCGCGGCCTTCCAGTACTCGGCCTCTGCGTTTGCAATATTGATGCCCTGCGTCAGTCCTGTGACCTGATTTTCCAGCTCCTGAATCCTCTGAGCCATGGCGGCCATATCCGAGACACTGGCTGTGGGAATTGGTGTAGTGTTGACAACTCCGCTACCCTCGCCGGAATATAGGCCCGAGGCAATAAAGAATGTAATAACGCATCCCATTACAAAGAAGCATATCTGCTTGGCCCACGTTCCTGTCAGTATGCCTGCCGGGAGATAGATGCGCTTTTCGCGCTCCAGTCGTGGCAACTTGTCCAGGTTGAATTCTCTGTTCTGCAGGACCTGCCTGTAGCCCTCTCCGATGTCTCCAATCTTGATACCATCCTCAACCATGCTATCTATATACTTGATAGCCATAATGCCGGCTGGCTGCTGGCGAACGGCGTACTCCAGTTCTGCGTAGGACTCCTCGTACTTTTCTGTGGCTATGAGACACAGGCCCAACAAAACCCTGGCCTCTGTAAAGTCGGGGTTGTCACGAATAATGCCTCTCAACTCCAAAATGGCAACATCGTATCCACCCAGCTTGACTCTATCGAGAACTCGGTTGTATGCCATATTCCTGTCGCCCTCGGCACAGTTTTCGTTAAGGCTCCTATATCTGTTTATCTCGCCTGAAATGTCTATCATCCGTTCTTTCCGCAACAATTCTTGTACTTTTTGCCTGATCCGCAGGGGCAGGGATCATTTCTGCCTACCTTGTTATCGTTAACTGCTGGCTGCTTGACAGGGGCGGATTTGCCCATGGCAGTGCCTGCCTTTTCGAACTGATTCATGTCACGCTTTAATACAGTCTCGGCATCCTCTTTGATGGTCCTGATGTCCATACGCCTTTGGTTGGCCTGGGGCTGCTGTGGCATTACCATGCGGCCTCTCATCATCACCTTGACGGAGTCCTCTCGTATAGCTCTGTTCATGTCGTCAAACATGTTAAAGCCCTCGAATTTGTACTCCTGCACAGGGTCTCTCTGTCCAACAGCTCTCAGTCCGATGCCGTTCTTGAGATCTGCCATGGCGTCGATATGTGCCATCCAGCGCTCGTTTACGTGACGGAGCATAACAACTCTCTCTATCTGTCTCATGGTCTCTGGACCAAATTCTTGCTCTCTGGCTGCGTACTTTTGGGCCACTGCATCCTGGATAGTCCTGCGGAACTGCTCTCTGCTGATGCCCTCCCTGTCTATAGCTAATGCGTCCAGTTCGTCTCTGTCAAAGAATATGTCGCAGAGGTATCCCTCTATCGCAGACCAGTCCCAGTCAGAGGATTTGGATGACTCGGTGCAGAAGGTGTGTACCATCTGGTCCACCAACGAAGCCATAATCTTAATATACTGCTGGTGAATATCTGCGCCTCCCAAAATCCTGTCTCTCTGATCATAGATGATGGTGCGCTGCTGGTTCATGACGTCGTCGTACTGCAGAACGTTCTTACGAATATCAAAGTTCCTGCCCTCAACCCTCTTTTGTGCAGATTCGATGGCATTGCTCAACATACCTGCCTCTATGGGCATATCCTCAGGCAGACCCAATCTCTCTACCAGGGCGTATGTCCTGTCGCCGCCGAACAGTCGCATCAAGTCGTCCTCCAGTGAGATGTAGAACCTGGACTTGCCGGGGTCGCCCTGTCTGCCGGAACGTCCTCTCAGCTGGTTATCAATACGGCGGGACTCATGCCTCTCGGTGCCGATGATATAGAGACCTCCGGCCTCCACTACTCTGGCCTTCTCCTGGTCTGTCACCTTCTCGTTCTCACTATATAGCTCTGCATATCTGGCTCTGGCTGACAGCACCTCCTGGTCCTGGGTCTTGCCATATGCGTTGGCCTCTGCAACTGCCTGCTCGCCATAGCCCTCCTGCCTCAGCTGCTGCTTTGTCAGGAACTCTGCGTTACCGCCCAGGAGAATATCGGTACCTCTACCAGCCATATTAGTGGCAATTGTAACTGCGCCGAATCTGCCGGCCTGTGCCACAATCTCTGCCTCCTTGTCGTGGAACTTGGCGTTCAGAACATTGTGCTCCACGCCTCTCCTGCGGAGCATGGCGCTGAGCTGCTCACTCTTCTCTACAGAGATAGTACCTACCAAAATAGGCTGGCCATTCTTGTGGGATTCTACTACGTCCTCCACAACGGCCCTCAGCTTGGCAGTCTCGTTCTTATATATGGCATCGTTCTCGTCACAGCGAATCATGGGCCTGTTGGTTGGGATGGCGATTACGTCCATGCTATAAATCTGGTCAAACTCGTCCTCCTCTGTAAGGGCGGTACCTGTCATACCAGATAGCTTTTCGTATAGTCTGAAATAATTCTGGAAGGTAATGGTAGCCAATGTGCGGCTCTCCTTCTCAATCTTGACACCCTCCTTGGCCTCGATAGCCTGATGCAAGCCCTCGTTAAAGCGACGTCCATACATGAGACGACCTGTGAACTCGTCTACGATGAGAACCTGCCCATCTCTTACAACGTAATCCCTGTCCCTCTTCATGATGCCATAGGCGCGAATGGCCTGGTTGACGTGGTGGAGCAGAGTGATGTTGTCCGGGTCAGAAAGGCTCTCTATGCCAAAGAACTTCTCCGCCTTAGCGCTACCCTTGGCTGTGAGAGTAACTGACTTTTGCTTTTCGTTAACAATATAGTCGGCCTCGTTGTTGACATCCTCGGTAAATGTGCGGCTCTCGACCTCCTGAATCACAAAGGATGACATCCTCTTTGCCAGCTGGTCAGCCTTGACATACAGGTCAGATGACTTATCTCCCATGCCGGAGATGATAAGGGGTGTACGAGCCTCATCAATAAGGATACTGTCCACCTCGTCCACGATGGCAAAGTTAAGCTTGCGCTGAACCTTCTCCGACAGGTCCATTACCATGTTGTCCCTCAGATAGTCAAATCCGAACTCGTTGTTGGTGCCGTATGTTACATCGCAGGCGTATGCCTTGCGTCTCTGTTCGTTGGTTAGTCCGTGGAGTATACATCCGACAGACATGCCCAGGAAATTAAGAACCAGACCCATCTGCTCACTCTGGAACTTGGCCAGGTAATCGTTAACTGTAACGATGTGTACTCCCTTGCCGGACAAGGCGTTAAGGTATGCTGGCAAAACGGCTACAAAAGTCTTACCCTCACCAGTCTTCATCTCAGAAATCCTGCCCTGATGCAGAACAATACCGCCCAGTATCTGTACGTAGAAGGGGCGCTTTTTAAGTGTGCGGACAAAGGCCTCTCTGACGTTGGCAAAGGCCTCTGGCAACAGCTGATCCAATGTCTCGCCTGCTACATAACGATCCTTAAACTCCTGTGTCTTAAGGCGTAGCTGGTCATCGGTGAGTTGCTGGAACTGTGGCTCCAATGCCTCCACCTGATCTGCTATCGGGCGCACCTTCTTAAGGGCTCTATCACTATATGTGCCAATAATGCCGTCAATAATATTCTTGAACATTTACTCATTTACCTCTGGGTATAATCTATCTAATAATCTGGTGTATCCGTCCTCGCCGTTCTCAATGCACTTGCTGACTCTGCTGATGGTGGCTGAGCTGGCTCCTGTGGTCTCACATACATCTGCATATGTGGCTCCCGACCGCAACATAACAGCAACCTGCCATCTCTGGGCGATGGCGTTCATCTCCTTGATGGTCAACAGGTCGTTGAGAAAATCGATGCACTCGTCCTCGTTCTTCAATGCCATAATGGCACAGGACAAGTCGTGTAATATGGGGTTCTCTATTCTCTTTGCCATATGCAGTTCCTCCAATCTGGCATAGTAACCGAATCTAACAAATTATAGCCTATTTGCAAGCACAAAGTCAATTTTGCAAACATTACAAAAAACGCCTGACCCATGAATTGTTCATGGATAAGGCGCTTGTTGACTACCAAATACTATAATAGATAACCCTTACCTGGCGGGTCTGTTCTCATCCACAACCAGCGCAGGATCAAAGAAGTCTGCCAGCCTCTCTGGGTGCTTTACCATGGTAATACCGTCGATATTGCAGCGGTTGTGAACCATGAACCTGGGTCCTTTGTAATAATCCTGAATATAGTAAACAGGCATGATAATTGTAAATCCGGATTTGACCCACTCATCTCGTCTGCTGTCCGTAAAATAGGCTCCAAATGGAGAGATGTATAGATTAGTCTCTCCCACTATCTGTCCTACCTCGTCGAGCCAGCGTGCATTGTCTATGGCGAGTTCTGAGGCTGTAATGGTCTCTGTTGTGAAACTAACCTTGTGAGTATAACTGTGACATGCGATTTTCCATCCATCGTCCTTGAGCTTTTGGGCAATCTTTTTGCACTCTGCAATAGCTGCATCCTTCTCCGCTCCAGACATCTTTGTATAGTTATATCCAAAGGCTCCCTCATATCCTGTCAGGGCTACAATACCTTTGGCCCCCTTGTAGGAGAAGTCCGGGTGTTGGTCTACAAATGTATTCAAAATCGGCATACCGTCGGCCTCGTAGGAGTACTCAACTGTGCCATCCGGCCTGACGATCTTATTAACCAGGTCTCCCTTTTCGTTAATGGCCAGACAATCTGCGAAACCATCGTCCTTCATGTACTCGTAATAGTTGACATCGTCAAAGGACACAATAACTGGCTTCTTTCCCTCCGGCAAATAGATATCCTTATAAGTGGCATTGCCATTGGAATCGAACTGCACTATATAGTCATAATCAAAAAGCACAAATCCGCCATCATAGAGCAACTGAATGACGCGCTTAAACTCTGTAACGGTGGCCATGTAATCCCAGTAGGTATAGTGGTCCGAGTCATAATCAAAGGCTAACTCCGGATATACTACAAGACTGTGGAAGAAAATGTGGTACAGCTTGCCATCATACTTGACCAGCTTGGCCTTAAGGTCTGCCGCCTGCTGTGAGAGAGCAGCAGTCTGATCGTTGGCCAGCTGTGGGTTGGCATCAATCTCTGCGATGGCCTCATCGTACATATACTGTGCAATCATCTTGTTCAGCTTTGCAATCATAGCATCCCTTTCTGCCTTGAGAGGATCGGGCTCCGGCGTAGATGTGGGTCCTGGTGTAGCTGTTGACGGATCTGTCGGAGTGCCATTGGGGGTAGCCGTCGGCATTGCAACCGGAGTTGGTGTTGCAGTATTGGTCGCCACATCTCCTGTGGGAGTGGGGCCCTCCTGTGCCACCAACAAAATGATGGCCACAAAGCACACAATGCATATAAAAAATAGAATCGCCTGCTTTTTCATGTATCCTCCTAAATAACAGCTCTGTCTCTGATCTCAGTATCTCTTACCAGTGGGGGTATGTACTCCCTCGCCCTGTCGCGTTGCCCCCAGCTTGTCAAACACCTCTCTCTGTGAGGCAGTGCTATGGGCCCTCTTGAATAGACTGCGAATCGGCCTGTCCAGCATAAATCCTCTGCGTATATATCTGCATATCTGGTATACCCATGCAAATGGCTTTAGCCAAGGGTAGCGCCTCAACGCCTGCCAATTAATCTTGCCCCTATATTGTAACATTCTGAAAGTATTTGTCACTCCCGACATAGAGTGCAAAACCACAGACACATTATTGTGGCTCCTGTCCTTGCGACCAAAGTTGCCCCTCTCCAGTATGATGTCCATCAATTGGCGGCACAATTCCTCATCTGCCCCCTTGCACCACTCGATGTCATCCCTGAGGCCCAGGTACATCTGACACATGTGCGTGACCACAACCGCCATGGTATGCAGACCTATTGCCTCAGTCCTGGGTCCTAGCTGGTGCTCCCACATGGCATCGGTAACATGTCTGTCCACAAACATCATCCAGTCGATTATCTGGCGCAGGCCTATGCCACCTTGCAGATGGTGATCAATATGCTCCAGGAACACCAGGCCGTTCTCACAGGGAGGCAGCATCGGGAAGTCGTACCCCTCTATCTGCGCCTGAATGGCATTGGGAATGTTCTCTATAATGAGGCCGTCCAAAAGTTCAAAGGCCTCCTTTTGGGCGAAAAGGGAGTAATACCTATGCAGCTCAATCTCCACGCCATTGCGGGATAACTCCTTGTGACGGTCGCCCTCTCTCTTGCCTAAAGTATATCCGTTGGCTGCCAGGAGCTCGAGGGCCTCCTGGTATCTGTCCGGCTGGACCATAACATCTATGTCGCCCATGCTCCTGTACGTTGGTTTGGGATAATTAATGCAGGCTGCAGCACCCTTTAACACTACAAATGGAATGCCCCCCTGGTCCAGCACACCTTTAAGATGCTGCTGAACGTTCATGAGCTTGTGCCAGCTGAGCAGGCCGACAGATGTCTCCTTAAGGCATTGCTGGCTCACCGGGGTGTCCATAGGGCAGAGCACATCTGCAACCAGGCGATTAACCGTCTGATTTCGCAACTCCTGGTACAGTTCCTCCCAAGCAATGTCCTCGGCGGGCTCTATGGGGAATCTGTCTGTGCCCCAGATACTGCTGCGCAGCAATGCGAACATGTATTGATATGTCTTATTCAATGTCTCCATTCGTTCCTTCTGTTCCTTCTGTTCCTTCTGTTTGCTCAGGTCCCTCTGTTTGCTCCGGGGGTGCCTCCTGACCTATATCCTCTGTTGGTTCCGGAGGAGTCTCCTGTCCTGGGTCACCCTCTGTCCTCTCTGGTGGAACCTCCTGTTCCATAGCCCACTCTGCCACTGCACGCATTACGTCATAATTCCTGGCAAACAGGCAATATAACTCTCTGTCCAACAGGGGCGGTTCTGCGCACCCTACCTCCACGGTTATGGATGGGATGCCAAGGGCGTCGATGGCCCAATCTCTGTAGCCTCCACCCTCGACCTCGTCTCCATCCGACAACAGGTATCCTGTGACAGCCTTGACCGCCTCGGCCAGGGATGTGGACTGGCGATTGATGTCCTGCCTCTCGCCAAAGTTGTGATAAATCAAACTGCCGTAGGAGTGGTAGCTAATGGTGGCCACCCACGTGTATTTTAGCGTATATTCAGCCAGAGCGCGAGACTCCGCTGCGTCCAACGGCTCAGTTCCGTTGAATTTTTCTGATGAGGGCAATCCCCTGGATGGAATATCCTCCCACCCTGCAGGGAAATTGCGGTTAAGGTCTACTCCTAATGCGTTGGCCTTCCACTTGCTGGCATACTGGGCCTTACCGTACCAGGTATTCTTGTGCTGCAGGTCGTCATTGTATATCTTGAGCTGGGCCTGGGCAAAGGAGGCCGTCTGTGACAGCATAACTCCATCGGGATTGACCATTGGCACAATGTGGATGCAGACATCTGCCAGAAAGTCCGTATCATGGGACAGCTGGTACTCCACCATGGCCATCAGGAGCCAGGTTGTCATATGCTCTCTGGCATGGATTGAACCGTGGATCATTATGTGGCGCTCCGCATCCGGGTTGCCAATGCGCATGACGGGAATATCCCTGCCCTGTTCGCTGGTGCCTATTGAGTCCAGAGTAATCAGACCTGGGTATTTTTTCTGTAACGCCTGTATATCCTCCAACATCTGGGAGTAGGAATACTGGCTGGTAATCTCTACAATCTTAAGCAGATTCTTAAAATATTTGTCTCCTGCAGGTTTGATATGGCTGGTCAGCACATAGCCTGTCAGGTTGCCGTACTTTACCTTGGCGTATATGCCGTGCCATTCCTTAAGCTCCATCACTCCTCCTACCGGAATCGTGTCGATGCCGTAGCCTCCTGGAGTTTTGCGCAATGTTATGTATTCGTTGCAGTTGGCCTGCCATAGCTTAGGCAGAGGGCAATCCTCCTTGTTCTCCACTGGCTGGATACTGGATCTCAACACATATCCCTCCCGGCCGTTATACTTCACCTTAACGAATCCGTTTCGCTGGGAGATTACCTTAATCAGCTGGCCATTGTCGATAACCTCCAGCACCTCAGCAGAGGATCTGGAGTCAGCACGCAGCTTGGCTGTAGTTGTAATCACGTACCACCAGGAGTCAGGCATTGGCTCACTGGGTGGAGTGGGCGTGGGCGTAGGCTTAGGGGTTGGTGTTGGCTTAGGGGTTGGGGTGGGTGTCGGAGTTGGAGTAGCCGTAGGTGTGGCTGTAGGTGTCTCCGTGGGCGTGGCTGTAGGTGTAACCGTGGGCGTGGCCGTTGGTGTGGCTGTAGGTGTGGCTGTTGCCACGGGAGTAAAACTAGGGCTATTTGTAGGGGAATGCGTCGTCGTATGTGTAGATGTAGGCGTAGACGACGGACTAGCAGATGGAACAGGACTATGAGTCGGCAAATCCTCTGTCTGATTGAACACCAGCCTGATATTGCAGCCTGTTACTACTGAGATGGTTATAACCAGCAGCATCAAACATACCAAGTAGCGTCGCAGATTCATCTCTCCTCCCGTCCTCTCTATCTTTAGGAACTATTTCCGTTAAGTATACAACAGTTAACATAATTTTTCCATAAAAGCTGGCCAATGATTATATAACAGGAGATTTGTGTTATACTGCATGTAACCTAGGGAGGATAATATGGACAATAACGATTATCAGACACATGAGCATAATGGATCCACCACGCCCCGCGTTTCCAGAGGGGCCAAAATCAAAGCGGCCACAGTGCTTAGCATTATCTCTGCTCTATTTGTGGGTGCTACAGTTTTAGGCGTAATTCTCATGCGCCAGTATTTTACGGATGCTGGGCCAATACGCGCTTTGGTTGAGCAGAACTACTGGCTGGGCGTCCTGATTATGATCCTGGTAACTGCCCTGCAGGTTGTGGTAGCGTTTATCCCAGGCGAACTTGTGGAGGTAGCAGCCGGATACGTATTTGGTGGTCTATGGGGCACTATTTATGTGCTTATCGGTGCAATCCTGGGAAGTGTCACTGCCATACTGCTGACCCGCAAGTTTGGACTAAAGTTATTCTACACATTTTTCCCAGACACGGACCTTAACTCCCTGCCCATTCTGAACAATCCTGTTCAGCGCAACTCCCTGACATTTTTGCTGTTCCTGATCCCCGGCACGCCCAAGGACATGCTGTCCTACGTGGTTGGCCTCACCGACATGAAAATATGGCAGTACCTGCTGCTCACGACCTTTGCCCGCATTCCTTCGATCATCTCTTCCACAATTGCAGGCAACGAGTTGGGCGAATCCAGGCTCATGGTGGCCATATACATCTTTGCTGGCATTGCCATCGTCAGCCTCATTGGGTACGTTATTTATGGCAAAATGACCAAGGGTGAATCTACAGAGAAATAGGCAGGGACACAAAGCGCGCCCTGCCTGTATAATCGTATATCGTTGGCTAAATCCCTATTGCTTTGTCTCCGGTGACAAAGCTTTTTTCAGCTTATCCATCAGATTATCCTTGCTAGCAAGAATGTTCTGATACTCCTTTAAGTACATTTCATACCCAGAGGGGAAGGTTGCATCGTCCAATCGGATAACTATGGGATGAGCCTCCGGCAAATCCAGGGCCATACCAACCTCTGCAAACACATTTCTCGATTTGGTAGAGCTCTTTGACGAGAATAATAAAAAGTCGGTGCATCCCTCTAGCCTCTCTCCAAGCATGATTTTCCAGTTTGCTCCACCGTATATTCCCTCGTCATACCAGATTCTATAGCCTTCTTTTTGTAATTCAGATAACACAGACATAACTTCATTATCATCCGCGTGGGAATAACTTACAAATATGTAACCGTCCGAGCCCGTATATGGCAGATCCACAATGTTGTTATTTTTCTTTGCCTCCTCTATTATGCTGTCGTATTGTACGTGCAAGGCCTCCATGCCCAGTTCGCCGTCCTCTTCATACACAACAATCCTGTCAAACAGAGCCTTTTCACTAATATACATCTTGCGGAGCTCGCCACCCTTTTTGAGTCTGCGCTGGATATCCTCCTCACTCTCGATGAATTTGCGAGTCATGCTTTCAAGGCTTGTCTTGTCGATGTACAGGTAAACCAACCTGATATTCTTGTTGAAAGCTGCCTTTAACTGTCTAAAAAAGTCGAGATTGTCCGGAGACCCTGTCATGAGGGCATTGGTCCTACCTCTGACAGCGTCAATAATCTGCGCCTTTCGGAATCCTGTTATTCCGTTGTGGACAGGGTACTGGAACTCACACAGGTTGATCTCCTCTTCTGTGCATGTTTCAAACTTATCATAATGCTCGGTTATGGTATCCTGGGGCCAATAGTTGTACTTCTGGATTATCTGGAACCCATTATCTTGAAAATACTTGCGGCTGTCCTTAGCCACCTTTAACGTGCCGCCAACTAAAACAACTAACATACATTTTGTCTCCGAATAAGTATTTGTAGGTTTAGTTTACATCAAAATGCAGAAATAAGGCAACTGAAGCAATATGCCCGCTGGGAAATCGCAAATGCTGAATAATACTAGCGAATTAATTATCTATCGTTTTTTCCCTTTTTCTGATGTTTTAGATCTATTTTCTTTTGATTCTCTATAATTTTAGTTATGTATTTATCAATCTCTTTTGTAGAATATATCAAGCCGTATTTTTCTACTATATATCGTCTAATAGATCCCGTATCTAATGAAATCAGATTATCTTCTATTAAAATATTCGTTAACCTTTGAAAGTGTAGTCTTTTTCCAATAGGATCAAATATCATCAGTATGATACCTGCTATAAAAACATGGAATTCAAGAACATACATCATCATATCTTTAGCAACAAACAATAAAACGACATTACCTATAATACATAATCCCTGAAAAATCCACATGACTATTAAAAAAGTACTATCTAGTTTTTTTATCAAACGCGCATTATCTTTCCTGCCGAAAAGGATTAAAGACATGATCAAAATTTGGATAAATAAAATTATTATATATTCCATTGTTAGTCTCCTGTGCTGCTTCCCAAACGACACTATCAAAAAAGATACATTAGTAACTACTAAACCAAAACATCCATATTTTGCTTTTGTCCAGCATTACCTACAACCTAATCCTTATTTAGCGTAGATTTTATAATATTAATTTGATGACTCGAATAACAACCTACATAGACATATTTGCAACTACCATACCTCAGGTTAAACTTTAGATATTTGTTCGATAAATGCCTATACCCTACATGTTGGGAACATTTCCTTTTATAGAATAGCTCTATGTATTGGAACGCGCCATGCTTTCTTCTTTCTTTGTGCCACACTGTTTTCTTCGGTATGCTCCTAGCCAACTACATATCACGTATTTACTATTATTGTTTGCCTTGCCCGCTCCTACTCTACCCATATGGTATCACAGAGGGTGCTACTTATTTTCGCCGCAGTCCAGTACGTATACTTGGTTAATAATCTTCGAAGAAATTCTTTCCCATTGAGGGTATTTCTTAAAAATGTCTTCATATGATTGTGTAAGAACTCCACCTGGAATCTTACCCTCCGCTCTTGTTTTTTCCGAGTCAAAAGAGAAACATTTGAAATTATCTCGTATACTTGGATTTGAAAAGTAATCTGTCTCAACCCTGGCCGATAGGAACTCAATAAGATCTTTTACATAATCTTGCATTATCACCGCAACTGCACCATATAAGTTGCTACGCCAAATATCAGCTTGTTGAATTTCCTCTTTGGTGTATTTTTTCCAAAACTTCTTTCGAGGTAATACCATTGGACTCTCAACCAATTGAATCAACTCCTCGAATGACAACTGCGGTGTTAATTCAAATCCATTCTCTTGCCCCCAACCAAAATCATACAACAATCTTTTGCGATATATCTCTCCTGTTTCGGTATTTATATAAAGATCATCATGGTATTTTGAAAACACTGTCCCTTCATAATCAGGAGAGAAGTGAATTGTGATATAAAAATAACGTTTCACACATTCCTCCAAACTCATTCGAAAATATGAATGATTATTTCTGTAACTCTAGGGTTGTTTAAGAGCGCAGTCATTTCGACCTTCCAAAAGACACTATCTACTCCACGATAGAGACTGTTTGAAATAAATGCATTTACTACACCACTTGCTTGATTACAAAATGCAGCAGAAGCTTGCGACCACACCACCAGTACTTGCTGCCATTGCAACCATTCCTGCACCAGACACTACTGCTGCTGTGCTAGCCGTAGCACTGCCAGCCAACAACACTCCAGCCGCTGCGCCCAAACCCGCTCCTGCTAGTCCTCCGGCAGCAGCGCCAATCCCTATGCCAGCCCAAACATTTCCGCCACTCTTTGCAGCAACTACACCACCAATGATAGCGCCAATAACTGCACCTATAGCAGCAGTCACAAGGAAAAATGGAAGTTCACCTGTGGTATCTGCCATGTTTGCCGGATTGTTAAGACAATAGGCAAACATATTGCTTCCAAGAACAGATCCTCGGCTAAGTAAGGAATCCGCATTAATGAACCTACCCATGTCTGGGTTATAGTACCTTGTGTTCAGGTAGTACAGCTGTGTCTCTGTGTCGTAGACATATCCCCTATATCGGATGGGGTTATACTTGCCTACGGTGCTGGCTTTAGAGCCTGTCATGGCCTGTAGCTTACCCCATGCGTCATAGGTGTAGTTTACAACCACCGTGCCATTACCATCCACCAAGGCTACAACGTCTCCCTGAGCATTGGTTACTACATAGTATGTGTCTGTCAAGCTGCTACTAATATATTGTATGGCCATGAGACCTGTCTGTCCATACTCAAAGTACATCTCACATACCGTGTTTGTACTCTGTCCGGATTTCTGTGTTACCTTTAGATACTTTAACTGGATGCCATCATAGATATAGTGATATGTGAGAGTATTGTTGGTCTTAGTCAATCTCTGACCATTTGCATCGTAGGTGTATGTCCACTTTACAGATGCTCCCTCCATGGACTTAAGCTGTCTGCCTCTCTCCCATACATAGTCCCATGTACCATCGTCTAGGGGATTGCCTATTGCATCATAGGTTATGGTTTTTCCCTTGTAAGATGTAAGCAAATCTGCCCAGCTGCTATCTGTGTAACCATAGGATACAGTTTAATCTGCTACTGATGGAACAAACGGAAATACAGCCAAAGGAACATCTATTCCTATTCGTCAACAAGGTCGTCGTTACCTAGAGAAACAAATTCGTGCCATTTTAGGCAAGGCGCCTTCTAATCAAAAAGAAAACGAGGTGGATTACGTATATCCGTAATTAATACGGCTATAGTTATAAAGCTAGAATCCTAATTAGAAAACAAAGGCCAGGGCAGGAATTTTAACCCTGACCTGGCCTGGTTAACTATAGTGCGTTTATACCACGGATCCAATAGTTCCTACTCTATGCATATGGTAGCACAGAGGGTGTTACATTATTGCGCGCAGTCCATTTCTTAATAGAATATATTTTCATATTTTCCTCCATATATTTGACCCCGCTCTTTGATTTGTGCAAACCAAAGAGCGGGGCCTGGAAAACGTCATGAATTAGAAGATCCTTTAAGAATACGTCCTAATTTTGCCATGGCACTCTATTCAACCTCAAAGCAACTCCAAATAATCTCACTCTTGTCTGTCTGAATAGATCCAATTGAAACATTCGCAACATAGCTACCCCTCTTAAATGCAAGGAGCTCTCCGTAATATGCAATACCCTGAATCTTTGCAGTAAGTTTTAATCCATCAAACTCCTTGCCATCGACCATTATCTTTTGGTATTCCACATTGACATCGGTAAATCCCATGTTCTGATAAGTAGAGACAATCGTGCTAATCTGTCCCTCCAGCATACTTTTCAAATTGAGGGTCAGCTGCTGAACAGCGTTAAGCTTTTCCATATTTATGTTTATAGAACTACCATCTGGATGAGAAGCGGTCATATCATAAACAATGGTTGCATTTTTGAGGAGGTCGGAAACCTGTTCGTCGTCAATCATATCCTTTGCTATGTTATTGAGTTCCATAATCTGCTCGTCAGTATAAAAAACCCATCCCGCAGGCAGAACACAACTTAGTCCCAGGAAATCATTGGTATAAGAGTTGCCAGACGTGGCGCCAAGTGAGAACTCCGGCTCGTTAGGGGTAGGCTCGGCGTTAATCTCGCCACGAATATCATCTGTGCCACCATCAAAGCAGCCGCAAAGGCCCAACAGCATAACAATTGCCAAAAACAAACATAATAACTTTTTCATAAAACAATCCTCCTTACATAAAAAATATATCATTTTACAAAAAGATAACAATATACTTAGCTATTCCGATTTTCCTTGCTTGGTTCGTTGCAACATTCCGTCCACGGTTGCCAGAATACTAGATGCCCATTCATCATCTTCTTCCTTAATAATTAGCACCTTAAAGCCATACAATTTGCCATTTTGTGCGACGGAAATATCGTCATCTATATGCAAATCAATACGATATCTCGAAGGATATTTCGACGGCATGGGATCCTTTTTGATTCCCTGGACCTCTTTTAAATGTTTTTCCCCATTAACAACATTCGTGATTTTTATGCCATAGTGCTTAAACAATCTCCGAATATACTTTTCTGTTCGAAAGGACGTCGTATATATCCATGTGTCAATGTTTCTTGCATGTAGCTGCTGGAACAGGTCTCTTGTCCCCTGTCTCATTCTCTCCTTATAGATCTTATTCAAAGGAAAGACTAACTCTTTTTCTGTTTTTGCCCTGTCTGGTGAAACAAAAAGGGTATCATCCAAATCAAATGAAACGATCATATATCTACTCCAACTCAGGAACACACCTTTATCTGCTCTACACCATAAGCATAATATAAGAACTCTGATAATTCAACAAAAGCAAAATCTCCCCACCGCTTTCTCAGTAGGGAGATTTAATTTGTCTATTAAGCTTGTCCTATTATTTGCTCTTAATAGTTGTTGCA
The DNA here is from genome assembly GCA_045588325.1 of Clostridia bacterium. Classification (GTDB taxonomy): domain Bacteria; phylum Bacillota; class Clostridia; order RGIG7378; family RGIG7378; genus RGIG7378. The sequence continues at coordinate 31,626 of JAZNEA010000057.1, read as the reverse complement.
CGCAAAGATGGAGATGGTACTCAATCTCTTTTCCAACACTCATTGGTAACATACATCAAATGATAGCGTATTTGAACAAGCAGACCGTTTGATAACTCATTATATTCCTTATCCAATCCTTTTTGGTGCGCATAATAAGGCGGCGAATCGTTCCAAGACCCCATAGCACCAAACACATCGGCTTTATCTACCGCATAATATATAGATTTGAACTCGTTGGGGAGTTGTTTGGGAATATTGTCGTCTTCGATAGTTTCTGAACCGCACAAAGACTCGTATGCATTACGAAAAACATCTGCAAAATAGGGCTGTTCTATTGCTGTTGCAAACTTTCCTATATCCAAAAGTATTTCCTTAAATTCGTCTGTTTTGTCCGAAAAATGGAGGTTCTGAATAATTGGATTCTTCTTCATGCGTTGTTCGTTATAACTGATTTCCCAACCTTTTTTTCTCGATCAAACTCCCAAATAGGGCAAAAGGAAGAAATGCTACCGCTTTTCCAGAAACATACGATTACACATTGTGACGTGTTTGCAAAGCCAAGCAAGTGTTTGTTCTCTCTATTGGTATATTAAGCCTATTCTCTACCTCACTCCACGGTATATCTCTACGAATTGAAGCTGCTCTGGAAACTACTTTTTCATGAAGCTTTGCTTTTTCAGCTGCCGCATTAACAACATCATAAGGCACTCCAGAAGCTTCGCATAACCATAAAAGACATTCTGGACACGACAGATGATTGTACATTCTTTCGGCATCCGTATTGATATTTAATCTAGTAAACCCACCATAACCATGAGTCTCCTGTGCATCAAGCCACGGCAAAAGGTGTTCCTTTTGATTGTTCCAATGAACACCTTTCCTTTGACCATGAGTTGCATCATATGCACTTGATACTGGATATGTCTCCTGAGAGTTTTTAAGCTTTTCTTTCAATTCTCTTGTTGTCATGAAGCATCCCCTCCTAACAAAGGCTCCTCTCTACATTTTCTTCTTTAATAATTCGTACTTTGCTCTTCTACCATTATTTCCCGTATCTTGAACAAGTTTTACTTTTCCTGGTTCAATGACACTGGTAAAAGAAAAAAAGTTTCGTCCAAAAGCAATTCTTTCTCCGCGCTCCATACTTGACCATTCTTCATCTGAATATAGATCCCTAAGCTCAAAATATTCCCCTATGTCATATTTTTCCATAGCTCTTCTGATAGCCTCTTTAGGAGTGAATATTCCCGGATCGGTTTCGAAAAGTGTCTTTTTTATATAAGCGTCTATGGATAATCCCTCAATTTGCGATTTTACAAATAATTCGCCATATTGAACATCAGTTAAATGTAATGCTAAATTATGCATCTGTTTCAATCTCCTTCAATAATGTACATTATTGGTCAAGACCATTATACAATATTGAAGGAGATTGTCAAACTCTTTTTTCAATAAAGTACAATATTGAAAAAGGCCAATTCCAAATTGATGGAACTGGCCTCTAAGCATTCTCTTTTCTTCTAAATTCTTCCTATGATACCTTTAATAGCAAAAATTCCCTCTTCACCAAGCTTTGTAACAGCAGCAGGGATTGCTCCGAATGCAACTCCACCAAGGAACATCTTTAAAAAGATATCTCCAGAAATCTGTCCGGATGCAACACAAAGAAGGCATCCTAAAATCAAAAGGCCTCCTACTATTTCTCCAGCCTTTGTAACAATGCCACCGGCTGCGCCAAATATAGCTACACCCAACGTTAATACAAGCTGGATAAAAAATACGATCACTCTAACTGGTGCCATCAAAATCGCTTTTAGTATTCTCATTATATGTTCCCCCTTTCCTTTTCAATCATTACCTTATAGGCAACGAGTCTAAGAACATATTCAGGGACCTGTGAGTTGCCGAGTTCCCAATCCTGCATTGTTCGATAAGGTATTCCTAGCCATGCAGCAAACTCTTTGCGATTCATACCGGTCTTGTTTCTTACCATTACAAAAGCAGATGCAAGCATTCTTTTCTTTCTGGCTTCATCTTGCTCTGCCTTATTCTCATCTTCAACAATGATTCCGTTTACGATATACTCTAAGTCTTTCATCTTGCACCTCCTGTATACGGATTTCGTATATACCTACCTTTATTATGTACACGGATTCCGTATGCGTCAACGAAAATTCAAAAGAAATCACCTATTCATCATCGTCATCCCATGAAGAAACCATATGTAATTCACCCGAGTCCATATCCATAGCCATGTTATCACCCATACGCATCATCATATGCCCCTCAGAGTCCATTGCCATATTGTCAGATGTAGTAAAACAAAAATCTCCGTCTTCCATATCCATAAAGCTCTTACACATAAATCAAACCTCCTTGTAAACAAAATCCTTAACCTGATTATATGAACGATTAACATCATCAATCAAAGATTTAATATATTCATCCTTAGATGAAACACTTACTCGTACAACAGTCGAGAATAATCCCTGGAAGTTCCCGGCTGAATTTATCCCCGAATGAAAGCACACTGTATCATTCTCTTCGTAAAAATGATAATCCTGCATTATTCCTTCCATAAGAGATTTTTCATCCATATACTGTCGAATACTAGAAAATGAATCTTCAGCAGCTTTGCCAATCTTTTTCAGTTCCTTTAACACATCTTGGTTATGCTTCGAAGCATTCTTTAACATAGTTGCTGTAGCTTTTCTATTGGCCTTAATTGCCATATCAATCAGCTTTCCTAAATAAGGGAAAGTCAATCTGCATAAAGCTTTCCTATTAGTTTCTATCTCAAATTCTGATGAGAAGTAGACCAACACCTCATCCGATGCCCTGGCAACCTGATCCATAAACTGCTGATTGTAATACTTCTTAACATCCAGAGCTGTGCCATAGAAATAAGATGCTTCATATAGGGAAGGTATTTCTCTCGCCTTTGCTTCATCAAGAATCCCATAATCTTTATTCTCTAAGGCCAAAGCTATAATACTTGTTCTCAGGCTATCATTCTGTTTCATCTTATATTCAAGCAAATCGTATTCAAAAGGCGGTCTTCTTTCTATGGTTGTACCTGAACCAAATGTTCCCCAATATTTTTGCTGATCCTCATCAATCAAATAAATATAATCGTTATCAATCAAATATTTCAGTAAACCATAATTTCCGAACTCAATCGCATAATCAATAACTGTCTTTCCGTACTCGTCCTCATTTAGAATTAGTTTATCCGGTCTCTCAATATATTCCTTCCAAATCTTTTTATCTTTGGAAAAAGCTACAGAATAATTTGTCGTCCTGGTAGGAGCTGGCTTGGCTACCTTTCCAGCACTGAGAATACTATCAACAGAAACTTCCAATAACTCTGAGAGAATTGGCAAATCATTAATCTGTATTCCCTTTCCGATCTTTTTCATCTGACATATTTTGTTTGCTACACGTTGAATTTCGTCTAGGGCCGGCTCTTCATCTATCCCATCTCTTAACTTTATATATTCAATTGCAAACTGACGATCCTTACCATACTTTCTAGCAATCAACTTTCCAATATATTCACCTATTTTGCTGCTTTCCTCTGTTCTATACATCGAAAGACACCTCCATATCACTTGCTTGATATAAGCATACACTCAACATATAATCTCGTATATAACAAATAAGCATATGCGTAATGCATATGCTTATTCTATCACATTTTGGTATATGCTATTAGCATATATTTATATTGTGCCATTGATTCTTTGCTTGATTACCCAAACTACATCTTCCTTGTCTCTATCCGATAGCTGATCATATAATTTTAGGAAAGAACCATACCGATTACATAGAATCTGCTCTTCTTTTTCCTCAACATAGTTTTCTAGGATGAACTCCCTTACGTCCGTTTTATAAAGCTTAGCCATATTCAATAAATCATCAACCGAAACCGGATGCTGATTGTTTTCAAATGACCTTAGAGTTCGGTCTGTAATACCTAACGCTTTTGCTGCTTCTTCTTGTGACAGATTAGCATTAATCCTTGCCTCTTTTATCATTTTTGCTGTAAAACTCGACAATTTTTAAACCTCCTTCAACCGGAAACATGTTTCCGCTTTTGCCCCAAACGCAAAAAAGCGCTCGGGAAATTTTCTTGTTAAAATACCTCGAACGCTTCAAAAAAATGCAAACAACAGATTCATATATACTAATCCGTTTATAGCACCTTATATTTTTGATAAAAAAATATAGGGGGTCTTTAACAGACTCCCTATACTAGAAATAACTTAAATTCAAGCTTTTCCGGGAACCGGAAGGCACGGTGTTCGCCATAATATAGCTTTCCGCTCTTCCTCATGAAATCCTTTGGGATCTCAAATGTTCCTAAAAAACATGTTGGCTCAATTACTTGCTCTTTATAGCAGCCTGTGCTGCTGCAAGTCTTGCAATCGGAACTCTGTAAGGTGAGCAGGATACGTAATCCAGACCCAACTGGTGGCAGAACTCAACGGATGTAGGATCACCGCCGTGCTCGCCGCAGATACCTACGTGCAAGTTGGGGTTAACTGGTCTACCCAAGGAAATTGCCATGTTCATCAGCCTGCCAACACCTGTCTGGTCCAGCTTAGCAAAGGGATCGTTCTCAAAGATCTTGCCATCGTAGTAGGCATTCAAGAACTTACCTGCATCGTCACGGGAGAAGCCGTATGTCATCTGAGTAAGGTCGTTTGTACCAAAGCAGAAGAAGTCTGCGTTAGCTGCGATTTCATCAGCTGTGAGACATGCTCTGGGGATCTCGATCATTGTACCAACCTCATAGTCCAGCTCAACGCCTGCTGCTGCAATCTCAGCATCTGCAGTTGCTGTAACTACGTTCTTAACAAACTTGAGCTCCTTAACGTCGCCTACCAGAGGAATCATAATCTCGGGACGAACCTTCCACTCAGGATGCTTCTTCTGTACGTTGATAGCTGCGCGGATAACTGCAGCTGTCTGCATCTTGGCAATCTCGGGATATGTTACTGCCAGACGGCATCCACGGTGTCCCATCATGGGGTTGAACTCATGGAGAGATGTGATAATTGCCCTAATCTCGTCAACTTCCTTGCCCTGAGCCTTAGCCAATGCCTCGATGTCTGCGTCCTCTGTGGGTACGAACTCGTGGAGTGGTGGATCCAGGAAACGGATGCAAACAGGAGTTCCCTCCAGTGCCTCATACAGTGGCTCGAAGTCGGACTGCTGATAAGGCAGGATCTTAGCGAGAGCAACCTCTCTCTCCTCTGCTGTGTCGGAGCAAATCATCTCACGGAAAGCAGCAATTCTCTCTGCCTCAAAGAACATGTGCTCTGTACGGCAAAGACCGATACCCTCTGCGCCCAGCTCACGAGCCTTCTTAGCATCTGTAGGTGTATCTGCATTTGTTCTGACCTTAAGTGTGCGGAACTCGTCAGCCCAGCCCATGATAGTGCCAAAGTTGCCGGAGATCTCAGCATCTACTGTTGGGATAACGCCATCGTAGATGTTACCTGTAGAACCATCGATGGAGATGTAGTCTCCCTCGTGGAATGTCTTGCCTGCCAAAGAGAACTGCTTGTTCTCCTCGTCCATGACAATCTTCTCACAACCGGAAACACAGCACTTACCCATACCGCGGGCAACAACAGCTGCGTGGGATGTCATACCACCACGAACTGTCAGGATACCCTGAGCTGCCTTCATACCTGTAATATCCTCGGGAGATGTCTCGAGACGAACGAGGATAACCTTCTTGCCTGCGTTGTTCCAAACCTCTGCATCCTCTGCGGAGAATACAACCTGTCCGCATGCGGCTCCGGGAGATGCTCCCAAGCCCTTGCCCATAGGAGTAGAGGCCTTAAGAGCCTTTACGTCAAACTGAGGGTGGAGCAATGTGTCCAAGTTACGAGGGTCGATCATGAGGACTGCCTCCTCCTTGGTCTTGTGGCCCTCAGCTACCAGGTCAACTGCAATCTGGAGAGCTGCCTGTGCTGTTCTCTTACCATTACGTGTCTGCAGCATGTAGAGCTTCTCATTCTCAATGGTGAACTCCATATCCTGCATGTCGTGGTAGTGGTTCTCCAAAATCTGACATACGTTCTGGAACTGCTCAAATGCCTTGGGGAACTTGTCTGCCATCTGTGCGATGGGCATTGGTGTACGAACACCAGCTACAACGTCCTCACCCTGAGCATTTGTCAGGAACTCGCCCATGAGCTTCTTCTCACCTGTGGCGGGATCTCTGGTGAATGCTACGCCAGTACCGCAGTCATCGCCCATGTTACCAAATGCCATGGCCTGAACGTTAACGGCTGTACCCCAAGAATAAGGGATATCGTTGTCACGACGGTATACGTTAGCACGGGGGTTGTCCCAGCTGCGGAATACGGCCTTAACAGCACCCATGAGCTGCTCTCTGGGATCGGAAGGGAAGTCCTGTCCGATCTTGGCCTTGTACTCTGCCTTGAACTGGTTTGCCAGTTCCTTAAGGTCGTCTGCTGTAAGTTCAACGTCCAGCTTAACGCCCTTCTCTTCCTTCATCTTGTCGGTGAGCTCCTCGAAATACTTTTTGCCCACCTCCATAACAACGTCGGAATACATCTGGATGAATCTTCTGTAGCAGTCATATGCCCAACGAGCATTGCCAGACTTTCTGGCCATAACCTCTACAACCTGCTCATTAAGACCCAGGTTCAAAATTGTATCCATCATACCAGGCATGGATGCGCGAGCACCGGAACGTACAGAAACCAGCAGAGGATTCTCCAGGTCTCCGAACTTCTTGCCTGTAATCTCCTCCATCTTGCCGATGTAGTCATTGATCTCTGCCTGAATTGCGGGGTTGATCTGACGGCCATCCTCGTAATACTGAGTACATGCCTCTGTGGAGATTGTGAATCCCTGAGGTACAGGGAGACCAATCTTGGTCATCTCGGCCAGGTTAGCACCCTTGCCGCCCAGCAGCTCTCTCATGCTGGCGTCGCCCTCTGTAAAGAGGTAACAATACTTGTTTGCCATATTAGTGTCCTCCATTTATATATTAGAAAGTAAACTTGTCGCTTAACCAGTTCTTGAGCTCAGAAATCGGCAATCTGACCTGCTCCATGGAGTCGCGCTCTCTGATAGTGACGCAGTTGTCCTCCAGTGAATCAAAGTCAAATGTCACGCAGTAGGGAGTACCGATCTCGTCCTGTCTCCTGTAGCGCTTACCGATAGATCCTGTCTCGTCATATTCGCACATGTACTCCTTGCAAAGGTCCTCGTAGAGCTCGTAGGCCTTGTCGCCCAGCTTCTTGGACAGGGGAAGTACAGCAACCTTAATAGGAGCCAATGCAGGGTGGAAACGCAATACTGTACGAACGTCGCCCTCTCCTACCTCCTCCTCGTCATATGCCTCGCAAAGGAATGCCAATGTAACACGATCGGCACCCAGTGAAGGCTCTACAACATATGGGATATAATGCTCGTTAGTTGTGGGATCAAAGTACTGCATATCCTTGTGGGAGTGGTCGATATGCTGCTTGAGGTCGTAATCTGTACGATCTGCGATACCCCACAGCTCGCCCCATCCGAATGGGAACAAGTACTCAATGTCTGTAGTAGCCTTGGAGTAGAATGCCAACTCCTCAGGTGAATGGTCGCGAAGACGCATATTCTCAGCCTTGATGCCCAGGGTCTGAATCCAGTCGATGCAGTACTGTCTCCAATACTCGAACCACTCAAGGTCTGTACCAGGCTTGCAGAAGAACTCCAGCTCCATCTGCTCGAACTCACGTGTTCTGAAAATAAAGTTGCCGGGAGTAATCTCGTTACGGAAGGACTTACCTACCTGTGCAATACCAAAGGGAACCTTGCGTCTTGTGGAACGCTGAACGTTGTTAAAGTTAACAAAGATACCCTGTGCGGTCTCTGGCCTTAAGTATACCTCGGATGCGGAATCCTCTGTAACACCCTGGAATGTCTTGAACATCAGGTTAAACTTGCGGATGCCGGAAAAGTCGTGCTTGCCACATGTGGGGCATGCAATGTTGTGCTCTGCGATAAATGCAGTGAAGTCATCGTTGGTCATGGCCTCGGTATTAACCTCTACGCCATTCTCCTTGGACCAATCCTCAACCAACTTGTCTGCTCTGTATCTGGCCTTGCAGGACTTGCAATCGATAAGGGGATCGTTAAAAGATGTAACGTGTCCTGTTGCAACCCAAACCTGGGGATTCATTAAAATAGCGCAGTCTACGCCTACATTGTACTTGCTCTCCTGTACAAACTTGCGCCACCACGCCTTCTTAACATTATTCTTAAGTTCTACACCTAGGGGGCCAAAATCCCATGCGTTGGCCAAACCACCATAGATGTCGGATCCGGGAAAAACGAAGCCTCTGTTCTTAGCCAGGGCAACAATCTTTTCCATTGTCTTTTCTACAGCCATAGTCTTCTCCAAAAAAATTATTCTGCGGGAGTCTCCTCTGAACTAGCAGGTGTCTCCGTTGTTACCTCAATCTCATCCTCTGCGCACTCCTGGCAGCATGTGTCCTTGTGGGGCTCTCTGGTATAGGTAATCTTGTCGTCGAGGATCTCGTTGACAGCGATAGTAACAGCCTTGACATCGTCATCAGGCTCGGGCTGTCCCAGTCTGGAATTGTTAATCTCTCTGGCTCTCTTAGCAGCGAGAACTACCAATGTGTATCTGCTGTCTACCTTCTCCAGCAATCCTGTAATGGATGGGCTTAAAATCATTATATTTCCTCCGAATCTGGGTACTGGACCCAAAAATGCTAATTTAACCGATTAATAATATACCATATAGGGCTTTTTTTCAAGTCACAGAAAAAACCGGGTTAATTTTCCCGGTTTTCCTCCTCTTCTTCTCCAATTGGTGCATCTCCGTTATCCTCGAATCTGCCTGCCACTGTCTCTGGCTGAATAGCAGAGAGCACAATATGCCCGCTGTCCATGATGATAACTGCCCTGGTCTTGCGGCCATAGGTGGCGTCAATAAGGTAACCTGAATCTCTGGCCTCCTGAATCATTCTCTTGACAGGGGCAGACTGGTGACCGACAATCGCCACAAGCTTATCGCTGGAAACCATATTGCCAAATCCTACGTTAACTAATTTCATTGCTATTGACTCCTTTATCCTCTAAGTGCGCTTAACAACAGTATGCTTTGGGAATACCTGCTTAAACGCTGGCATTTTTGTCTTCTTAGGTACCTCTGCACTGGCCAAAGACATACACTCTGCAAATGCATCCTCATCAATCGTCTTTAGGGTATCCGAAAGACTTATTGTTTTCAATGACCTGCATCCTCTGAAAGCCTCTTTTTCGATATTCTCCAGGGAACTATGCCATCCACAATCTACTAATTCTAGCTTTTCGCAGTTTTTGAATGCCGCCTCTTTGATCTCTTTCAAAGAATTAGGTATGTTTATGTCCCACAGGGACTCGCAACCATAAAAAGCTCTCGGTTCAATAGTTACGACGCTATTGGGAAGAGTTACCTCCTCAAGACCCGAACAGTTGTGAAAGGTATCCTCCTGCACCCTATCCAACTTTGCATCCAAGGGGATACTTACATGTGACAAACTCCTGCATGCCCTGAATGCATCCTTGCCAATAAAGGTCACTCTCTTTGGGAGTCTCATCTTTGTAAGACTGGCACAGTTCTCAAAGGCGCTTGTGCCTATACTCTCAAGCTGGCTATCCTGGGGGATAATTACCTCCTGCAGCTCAAAACATCTGTAAAAAGCAAAGTCATCTATGTATTTTAAGCTCTTTGGCAAGTGAACTCTGACTAAATTCTCACAATAAGCAAAGGTTCTGTACCCAATACCCTCTACACCTTCGGGAATAATAACTTCTGTAATCTCATTGGTTTTTTGGAATCCGTTCTTAAAATCAGGTGTCGCTATTTCGCACAACCCATACCCCATCATATCATAGCCAAGGCTTTTCACTCCCTGAGGAACGACTACAATACCGCCTTTCCCCTTATATGAAATCAACACATCCTGACTAATCACAAAGTCATCTGGGGTGGATTCTGGCAAAGCCTCCGGCTCTGCTTTTGTCTCAGGTACAACCTCTGTCACTGGCTGTTCAGCAACTTGTCCTATTTCACTCAGGCATGGTTTCAAAATCTTTGCATTGAAGAGAGAGTTATAAAAGCTCTCCATGTTGGTATGTCGGTACATAAACATTGCCTGTATCAGGCTAAGTCTCATACGCATGCCTGCTGTCATGGTGAGCTCATGGAGGTGAATGGCCAGAAACTCCTTTTTCTGATTGATGGCCTCATTAATCTCCTGACGGCAGTTAATAGAACTCAAAGCGGATTCTGACAGAAACGCGATAACCGCAGCTGCATTCTCCAGATGCTCAGCTATGTACTCAGGCCACTCCGTTCCGGCCTCTATGCCCGCATCATACCAAATGCGAAATCCGTGCTGAGACATGGCCTCGATTATGGACAAGACAATGTCTCTATCCTTATGCGCATAACTCACGAAAATATATGGCTCCCTGCCTTCGTACGGTATCATGTTTCCTCCAATTTGCGTTCAGACCAAGGTTTGTATCTATTTTACTCCAGGTTCTGGACCTGTTCGCGGATCTTCTCAATCTCGTTCTTCATGAATACGACTCTGCGAGAAATCTCTGTGTCGTTGGCCTTGGAGCCAATGGTGTTGGTCTCTCTGTTCATCTCCTGAATGAGAAAGTCCAACTTTTTGCCAATCATGTCGTCCTCGGCAATAATCTCCTCCATGCGCACAAAGTGGCTGCGCAGTCTGACGATTTCCTCGTTAATATCGTACTTCTCAGACATGATGGCTGCCTCCTGCAGGAGTCTGGCCTCATCCACAGCAGTATCTCCCAACAGTTTCTCAATGCGCGCCCTGTATTTTGCAAAGTTGGCCTCTATGGCCACGGGGGAGCGCTCTGCAATCTCATCCACCTTGGCCATAATCTTGTCCTTGCCCTGGCGAATTGTCTCGATCAAATAGGTGCCCTCTCTGGCGCTGATGCTCTGCAGCTGATCTGCTGCCATATTGACGGCCTGCTCCAATGTGGGCCAATTGTCGTCTATGTTCACATCCATATTGCCTGATCCGAATACGTCTGGCATGCGAATAATGTTGGACAGTCTGATGTCGTTCTCCATGCCCAGCTGCTGTCCCAAATCGGCTATGGCGTCTCTGTATGCAGCTGCCAGTGGAAGGTTAACTCCTACCATACCCTCTGTAACGCTAAGTGTCTCGTAATACACAAAGACATCCATCTTGCCACGGCGGAGTTTCTTAGTAATAGTGGCCTTGATCCTGTCCTCGTATGGGGCAAAAATCCTGGGACCCTTAATGGTAATATCTGCGTATCTGCTATTTACAGACTTAATCTCAACTCTGAATCTATATGTGCTGTCGCTGGCCTCTCCACGACCAAAGCCTGTCATACTCCTGATCATCTCTATCTCTCCTGTCTGTTATTCCAATTGCCTGTGGCAAACATAATCGCTGCACTAAGAGCCGGACCTGCTGTCTCACTACGCAAAATCCTGGGGCCCATACTGATAAGGGTGTAACCATTGTCCTGTGCCCATTGGGCCTCCTGTGTGGAAAACCCTCCCTCGGAGCCTACCAGAATCCTGACTCTCTGTCCACAGGATTGGATGATCTCACGGGGATCTCCCACACCTCTCTCCCAGGCCATAAGTCCCACCTCGTCCTCCATGGGTCTGGCCACGTCCTTGAGCCTGGCAGGCGCATCTACAGTGGGAATAATGCCTCTGCAGCATTGCTTGGCCGCCTCCCTGGCTATCCTCTGCCAGCGCTGCAATTTGTTGGCGTCACCCTTAGGGTCAGACTTAACAACGGTGAACTCTGAATAGACTGGTATTATCCTCGAAACACCCAGCTCCACGCACTTTTGAATAATGGACTCCATCTTGTCGCCCTTAGGTATGGCCTGAACAACTGTAAGTCTCACGTCCGGCTCATTCTCATCTCGACACCTATCCAGAATCCTGCATACGATCTCCTGGTCAATGGAGGATATCTCCACATGGTAAACAGTGCCACAGCAATCGCATATGGTCAGCCTGTCTCCCACTGCGCCACGGAGAACATTGCGAATATGCTTAACGTCATCCCCTGTTATGGTTACGGTGCTCTCCGTAAAATACTGAGCATCCACGTAGTATCTGGCCATCAGGCATTCCCCCTGGATTGTCGGTAATTGGTGACCACTATGCCCAGCCTCTCTCGACCAGCATAGGCGTCAACATTCAGATTATAGCATACATCCAGGCATGTGTCCCCGATGCCTGCACATCCCTTTGCAAATCCATCAAATTTGTTCACATCTCCAAAAACAACTGCTCGCACAGTGTGTCCCGCAGTATCTGCCATCTGTAACTCTGTGGCCTTGCCCTTGGCTCCCAGAGGCCGGTAAGACACCAATTTGAGATTCTTGTCTGCGAAAACAGGCTTGTCATTGTCCTTGCCAAATGGTTCAAGTCTGGCCACATCCTGTGCCATCTCCAGCGTTGCCGCAGAAATCTTCATGGGTACGTCTATCATCACCTTGGTGACAATTTCGCCATCGGAACTGGCCAGCTGGTTAACCCTGCTCTTTAGCTCAGGTATATTGTCCGCTGCCATGGACAACCCTGCTGCCATGGGGTGACCACCGAACTTTATCATCAGGTCGCTGCACTTGGCCAAAATCTCGTAAATGTTTATCTCCTCCACAGAACGAGCCGATCCCTTGGCCACGCCCTCCTCTCCGGAGTCACACAAGACAATTGCAGGTCTGCCATAGGTCTCCCTGAGTCTGCCTGCCACAATACCTGCGACGCTCTCGCTGATCTTAGGGGAATACACCACGATAACGGGCTGCTCTGCATCGTGAGCATTCACCTGTTCCAGAGCTGTGGCCACATCCTGATCCGTAATCCTCTGTCGTTCTCTGTTGAGCGCTGTCAACTCTCCTGCCAACTCTGTGGCCTTTTCCTCATTGGTTTCGGTTAACAATTTTACTGCCAGGGTGGCGTCCTCTAACCTGCCGGTGGCATTCAGGCATGGCCCAATTACAAATCCAACCGTATATGTGGTCTGCGTCTTTGCCTCTATGCCATTGGCCCTGCAGAGCGCCCGGATCCCTGTATTCCTGGAGTCCGACAGCAATCCCAATCCATATCTGGCGATTATCCTGTTCTCGCCTGTCATGGGAACTACGTCGCATATGGTCCCTATGGTGGCCAGCTCCAGCAAATAATCGTCATCGTATGTATCCACTCCCATCTGGCTGTACAGGCATTGGGCGAATTTGTACGCCACGCCTGCGCCGCACAGTTCCTTGTACTGGTAAGCGCAATCTGCTCTGTGGGGATTGATAACTGCGTGTGCCGGAGGCAGGAACCCCTGTACCTGGTGATGGTCTGTAACCACCACGCTAAGTCCTGCTGTAATGGCGTAATTTATCTGCTCTGTTGCTGCAATTCCATTGTCGCAGGTCAATATAACCCGCGCCCCGCTGAGGATGGCCTCGTTAATTATGCCAATGCTAATGCCATATCCATCTGTAACTCGATTGGGAATCCGATAAGCGTAGAGTGCCCCCAAATCGTTGAGCACCTTAATGAGAATGCTGGTGGCCGTTATGCCGTCTGCGTCATAGTCCCCAACAATCAGTATCTTGTCCCCACGACGGATAGCGTTGGCTACAATCTCCACGCCCTTGGTCATATCGGCCATGTCAAATCCATCCAATAGACCCATGGTGTCGTTGCGCAGAGCCAGTTGGGCCTGCCTCGGGTCTCTGACTCCTCTGCCTGCCATAATGCGAGCCATAACCGGAGAAAGTCCAGCCTCTCTCTGCAACCTGTTTATATCCTCTGTATTGGTCCCTCTGACGAACCATTCCTCTCTGGTAATCATTTCTGTTTGCTCCCCGCCATGGCAATCAGCAACTCCATAGCCTTGCCAGCATCCAAATATCCGTTCTTAGACTTTTCGTCTGCATCCACGCAGAATTTGTGCATCTCCCTCAGGGTGGCAGTGGAAAACCGCCTGCTCTGCCCACTCATCTTGCGGAAGGCAAAGGGATGCATCTTCATCACCGAGTTAATCTCCCCATCTGTGGCCCCCTTTTCTAACATGAGCCTGTATCGCAACATCTTGGATATATGACCTGCCATTGTGATGAACAGCTTTTGGTCTGCCTCCCTCAGCTGTCTCATATCCTCCAGCACCTTGTATGCCCTGTCCGGCCTGCCTGTAGAAACTGCATCTGTCAGGTCAAAGACCACGCTCTTGATAGAAGCTGTGCACAGCGCATCTACGTCCTCTGCAGTAATGGTGCCTCCCTGACCGGCAAAGGCGATGAGCTTATCTGACTCGTTGGCCAGGGTGTACATATCTGCATCACATAGTTCAACGATCCTGCGGATAATTTCAGCGTCTGCCAGAACTCCCTGGCTGCGCAACCTCTTGGCCAACCACTTTTCGCGGGTAATCTGGTCCTGCTCCCCAAGTTCACAACAAAAGGCTGTCTGACTGAGCATCTTAAACCCCTTGCCCCTGGCGTCGACCTCTCTCTCCGAAATAATCAGCCTGACGGAATCATCTATTGTCCTGACAAAGTCCCAGTCTCCGGCCATCTTGCCCTTGAGCAGTCCTGCGTCCTTAACCAGGACCACCTTGTACTCTGAGAAAAAGGGCAAGGCCTCACAGGCATCTTTAACCGTCTCTAATGTCACATTTTCATCTAAGACGACTCTATTTGCAAAATCATCGCGGTCGGGGACCAAAATATCTGCCAGCGCACCACTATAAAAGTGACGTAGATAGTCCTCTACGCCATATAACAGTACCACCTGCGGAACCTGTTTGCTCTTAAGAATATCGTTTAGTTCCTTAATCCCCATAAACCCTTCCAGTTGACAATCTTACATCCCCTGCCATCAGACCTAACAATCAGCGCACCATCTCTCCTGGTAATATGAACAAGGCTACCCACATCTGTGAGCCTGTCCACAACCTGCGGAGCGGGGTGTCCATATGTGTTATTGCCTACGGAAATAAGTGAAATCTCAGGAGATAACACCTCCAAAAATGGTGCCGTAGAGGACGTGTTGGACCCGTGGTGTGCAACCTTAAGCACCGAGCATGGATCCATATAGTCAATTATAAAGGATTCTGCATTGGATTCAATATCGCCAGTGAAAATAAACCTGTCCTGGCCAACCTCCAACGCCAGCACCAATGAATAATTGTTCTCCTCCTTAAGGGACGAATGCCCAGCCACAGGCCACATCACATCCACCCTGTTGCCACCCACCTGAAAACTATCTCCGGCATGCAACCAGGCCACATCCACTCCTGCAGTGGCAGCAGCATCGGCCAGTGCCCGGGCCAGTCCTGTCTCGTCCGCCCCCGACAAATACAGGCGTCCCAGGGACAGCTGGCCCCGCTGCACCAACCCCATCACACCCAGCAGGCCACCCCCGTGGTCGCTATGACCGTGGGAAAGCACCAGTGCATCCACATGCTCTACGCCCCGCCGCTCCAGATAATCCAGCAGGCGGTCGCCATAATACTCTGTGGAGCCGTCCACCACCATGGTGGCTCCGTTGGCAAACTGCAGCACGGTGCTGTCGCCCTGGCCCACAGACAGGTAGGTGGCCTGCACAAGGGGGGTGGTGGCAGCCTGCGCCAAAGCTATCAGGGCGCAGATGGCCACTGGCGCGGTCAGGAGGGCCCGGATGCAGCGTGTGGTGGAGGGCCCTCGCTGGCGATGACGGCTTGAGTGAGCCAGCCCGATGCCTAGCGCAGGCAACAGCAGCAGCGCGTACAGCAGGAAGGACGCACTTATCCCCGTTATCTCTGGATTTGGCAAGCTTGTTATCCAGCTACATATATTCCGAACCAGTGAAATCACTGCGCTACAGCTCCTGGCCAACACCTGACCTGCATCGAACCACATGGCACCCACTGCCAGTGAGGCCAATCCAAGGCCAAAGGCCAGGGAAAACAGCCCCGAACACACCAGATTTGACAGGACTCCATACGTGGCCACTGATCCAAACATACTACCAGAAGCCGGGGCCGTAACTAACCAGAACACCAGCGGAGCCGCCAAGGTCTCCAATACCTTTTGATGCCTCTGTCCCGCCATTTTTATCAAGGGAGAAACCAACTTAGCGTTTATAATCCCAAAGGAGATGATGGCACCATGGGACAGGATAAAGCCTGAATTGTATATGAGATGGGGGGTCAAGCACAGAGAGACGGCTGCCGACAAGGATACGGTGGTTACAACATCGCTGCGGCGATAGACCAGATATGCCACCGCCGACATTAGCAACATAAAGGCCGCCCTGAGACTGCTGGGCGTAAAACCGCAAAGGGCCAACAATACAGTCACCGATACCATCACCGCAATGGCCTTTCCCTTTTTGCCAAGGCCAATTAACCCGAACGCCCAGGAGATTCCGCCGGCCAACATGCCAATATGCAGACCGCTGACTGCAAAATAGTGACCAATGCCAGCCTGTCTATACATCTGGGTCTCTCCGTAGGGCATGGCATCTGTGTCGCCCAGGATCATCCCCATTATCACGGGAGCATCTTCGCCAAACAATCGTTGAATAAGTTCTCTGGCGCTGTTGCCAATATTGCCAAACAAACTGCATAACCTGGCCAACAACACGTGGTGCCACATCAAGGAGTCCGCATATGGCTGACAGGCACCCTGGATAAAAAAGAAATTACCGCAGGATTTCATGTAATTCATATAGCTAAAGTCGCCTGGGTTCTCCGCTCCGTCGTACATCAGGCATTGTCCTTGGACCTTCACAACATCTCCGGGACGCAGCTCCTGCTCAGTCTCCAGATAAGGCCTGCCCATTATGTCGCAATCCGCCTCCACAACTCGGAGCAAATAGCCGTATTGGGACTCTCGCTCCACAATTGCCACTGCAGTAATATCCTGCCCCTCCAGGGCGTGCATGGTCCCAATGGCTCTGTTGTCGCTGGTGTAAATCCTGAGATATCCCAACAAAAACAGCGTTACAAACAGCATGGGGACAAGCCAGGTTTTAGTCTCAATCCTACTGCCACCGCAGGCGAAAATACCTATGCATACCAAAAGCAGCAGTACACCAAATGCACTGCCGTCCACATACGTAGCTGCGCCTGCCACAAATGCGCAACATCCGAGGGCCAAGATTCTGCCTGTAAACTCCTCTGTTTTGATCATGGGTGTATTCTAGGCTTTCGACAAGCAAAGTCTCAAGACAAAAATTCCGACCCTTTACGGCCATTTTCGACAAGCAACAGGCAAAAAGAAAACCACAGTAGTTTCCCACTGTGGTTTATGCGCTATTTCTTTCTCTTTAACAGGATAGGCACTGCAACTGCCGCTCCTGCCACGACTACTCCTGCAGCGACGATTATCCATAGCATTTCGTTCTTCTCAGGCTTTGGATCTCCTACGTCCTGACTTGGATCAGGTGTTGGAGTATTGCCCTTGTCTCCTGCCTCCGGTATTGGAGTGGCAGACGGTTTTGCCGTTGATTCTGGTGCCGGCGTTGACTCCGGTGTAGGCGCTATGGTGGGCTCCGGTGTAGGCGTTGGTTCTGGCTTATACCTGCACACCTCGCACTCCTCTGCTCCCTGGTGCTCCTGTTCGTCTACCTTGGCTCCACAAACTAGGCAGTCCTTCCAGTGGTGGGTCTCATTCTGCTGATAGTTCAAAGACCGGTCTGCTGCGTGACCTGTGGGCTCTATGGGTTCAACCTTTGTTGCTCCACAAGTTTTGCACTGCATTGTCTTGGATCCTGCTTCTGTGCAGGTTGGTGTCTTGTCTACGCTCTTTTCCGTCCATGTATGTGATGCAGATACGGTTTGGCCGCAGTTAGAACACTTGGCCGTATGCTTGTCACCATCTGCATTGGTCCACTTATCACAAGAATGGGTACAATCGTACTTAACAACACTCATTGCACTATTTGGAGCTATTCCATAGGCTCCACCAACACCCTTCCAAGAAGACAAATAATTTGGAATATGTATTGTAAATGATTGGAATCCGTAGACGTTCGTCTGCTCATGCTCTGGCCTGTCTCCCATAAAGTAAATGTCCTTTAGGCTACTCATCCCCAGAAAGAATCCCTCCCCTAGGAACTTAACATTTTTGGGAATTACCAGGGATGACATTGCAGAGCATCTATAAAATACTCTCTTTCCAATTGATTCCAAGGAATCCGGCATTTCCACAGAGGTGAGCTTTTCACAATTCGAAAAAGCATCGTCTTCAATACTAATTACCCCTTCTTGAATTACAACCTTTTCCAACTTATGGCAATAACTAAACGCATTCTTAGGAATAACCTTTAGGCTTCCAGGAATGGTTAATGTTTTGATGTTACATCCTTGGAAAGCAGTCTCTCCCAATTTCTTTAAATTCTTGGATAAGGTCACTTCCGTTGCATTTTTGCATGGTTCAAAAGCGGAACTGCAATTAATTTCTGTAATGCCATCTTCTATTACAATCTTTTTCACTTCACCTGCGACAGGATCCCAAGGAGAAGATGTTACGCTACCTGTTCCTGTGATTTTTAAAACACCATTTTTTAACTCCCAATTTGCCGTTTGTCCACAAGAACCTGAGTAGATATTCAAATCCAAATTAGGAACAACGCTGGACGGATCATTTACTGGCACAAGCTTGATTGTTGTATCGAATTGCTCTGTTCCAGGCCAATTATTCCATGAGCTGTCCCCCGCTGGACAATATACCGTTACTGTAAGTCTATGCAAGGTATACTCCTCCAAATTTGGAGCACTGCCCTTAAATATCATTGTCCTTATTCTATACTGTGTCTCCTGGTCCATATGCCTTATAGACTGTACACTTTCGCCAAATGTTATGGAAATCAGGCTTGTACAACCTGCAAACCAGGTCAATCTTACCTTTTTCACCTTATCTGGGATAACAATACTACGCAAAGAAGTACATCCCTCAAAAGTATATGGTTCTACTTCCAAAAGAGAATCCGGCAACTTTATGTCTTCTAGTGCAATACAATCCTTAAATGCATGTTGAGACAAATAAGTAACACCCTCTGGAATTACTATGGATTTTAGGCTCTTACACCCCTCAAAGACTGAACCTCCTATAGATGTTAAAGTGCTAGGAAGAGATATATCCTCTACCTTCTCAAATCCTTTAATAAAGGAGGATTGAATTTGATCTATTCCTTCTTCTACCACAATATGCTTTGCCTGATTCTTCCATACTTCCCAAGGTCGTCCAGAAGCATAACTAGGTGCTGTTGGTCCCGTTCCAGAAAAAGTTAGTGTCGCAGTGGCCTCATCGTATACCCAAGTTACAGTTTCCCCTGACTGTCCAGAGGTGGGCTTTTCGTCAGCAAAGGATACGCCGCATACTAAAGCTAGCACGGCCAAAACAATAACGGTGATAACACATATCTTCTTCATGTTTGTTCCTCCAAAGCTTTTTATCTATAAACAAATTATATAACTTTTCTGTCAATCAAAAAAGTCCCCACATTTCTGTGAGGACCTCATTATTTAATACTCCATGTAGTCGATAATATTTCTGCCTGTCATGTAGGTTCTGGAGTAGAATCCGGACAGCTGAGAGATAACGACCTTGCCACTGCCTGATGAGGAGTGTATGAACATGTTGTCTCCCAGGTAGATACCAACATGGTTGATGTGGCTACTTGTACCATCTGTGTCAAAGAACACCAGGTCTCCAGGCTGGAGCTCCGCGAGAACCTTGTGAACTCCCTGTGTAGCCTGGCTGGCTGCAACTCTCTCCAGCTCGAGGCCCAGAACCTGCTGATATACGTAATAAACGTAACCTGAGCAATCAAATCCACTGGGGGTCTGTCCGCCGTATACATAGGGAACTCCCAGGTACTGCTTTGCTGCATTGATAATCTTGTCTCTGTCGGTCTCCTTGACTACCTCTGCAGTTACAATGTTGTTCTCCCTGATATATTTGGGAACTGTCTCGTTGATAATCTTACCATCGTCTGCATTGGTTGTGTAATTGCCAGAAATCCAACTCTTGGCACCAGTGTACTTGCCATCATAGCTCATGACATTGTACCAGCCGTAGCTGACCTGACATCCCAATACCAGGTTGCCCTTCTGCAGCTGGCCGATAACCTTGCCACTGAGAACGGTCTCTCTGACATTAAGGTCAGATCCTGTAATCTTAAGTCTGTGGCAATCTGCCGCAGATGTAAGCGTCTTGCTGATCCAACCAAACTGATTGTTAAAGGCTATAAGAGCCCAGTCTCCAACAATGTCAAAGAGCATAAGTTCATCGCCATTGGTTACAGTATAGATAACGTCATAATTTGTGCCCGCTCCGGCTCTGACATTAACAGCAGAAGCTGTGACCTTAATCTTGGCGTAAACATACTCGGTCAATGCCTTGTCCAGTACGATAACTCCGTTGTCGTTTACAGTAAAGTCTGCATCGGGATTGGGAGTTGCTGTAGGCTTAACCGTAGGTGTAGGCACCGGTGTGGCCGTAGGTGTAGGTGTGGCCGTAGGTGTAGGTGTAGGCTCTGTGGGTACCGTTGTAGGTGTGGCTGTAGGTGCCGTTGTAGGTGTCGCTGTTGGCGCTGCTGTAGGTGCAGGTGTGACAGTCACTGTGTCCCACTTAACAGAAACGTATGCGCTATGCATATATCCTGTAGTGCTGCCCTTAGAAATCTTGTACCACTCGCCAGACTTTCCAAGGACCTTAACCTCTGTGCCATACTTATAGGATGTAATTACGGAGTGGCTTGTCCCTGCTCCAGACCTTACATTAACCACATCTCCTGTAACCTTGCCCGTGCCTGTTTCCAGAGTGATGGTCTGGTTGCCAGAGGGGGTTGGTGTAGGTGCAGGAGTGGATGTATTTGTCCACTGAACGTTGACGTAGGATGCATAAATATATCCTGTCTGGTTGTTGTACTTAATCTTGAGCCAGCTGCCCACCTTCTCGTATACGGTGAACTTGGATCCTGCTCTCAGACAATCCAAAACTGCGCTGGAGCTGTTAGCCTCCTTGCGGAAGTTGACATAATCGCCTGTGAGAATACCTGTGCCTGCGCCGTCCTGAGGCTTAGCTGTAGGTGCTGCTGTAGGTGCAGCTGTAGGTGTCGCATTAGTACCTGTGTTGGGGGAGGCAGTGGGTGCTGCTGTAGGTGTGGGAGTAGGAGTTGTAACCGTTGCGCCTGTGCTGATGTAATTGGCAGACATATATCCTACGTAACTGCCATACTGAACCTTATACCAGTTGCCGGTCTTCTCGATAACCTCCACCTTAGAGCCTGCCCTCAAGCAGGTGAGAACGTTGGAGTTGGTACCTGCTGCATCTCTGAGATTGACATAATCTCCGGTAACAGTACCTGTGCCTGCGGATGTTGTCTTAACATATGTGCCAAAGACGTATCCTGTATAACTGCCAAAAGTAACCTTGACCCAATCTCCCTGTGTACTCAGAACATTGACAACATCGCCCTTATCCAAAGTGGTAAGAACTGCTGAATTAGTACCAGCGCCTTGACGAAGGTTAACGTCACTGCCTGTGATGGTACCCGTAGCTGCCTGTCCAATAACAGGACACATAAGCATGCTAAAAATGATGAGTAATGCAAGAGATTTTAGAATGGATCGATAAGTCATGTTCTACTCCTTGTCTATAGTCCCTGTAATTATATCACCTTTAGAAAGTCACATTCAATAACATTTTTCAACAGTGATTAAATTTCAAAAATTGGGAAAGATAGGGTTACGGAGGTGATAAAACATGTCTAACAAATCAATCGAAGTTCCTGCAGCAAAGCAGGCTCTTGACCAGATGAAGTATGAGGTAGCAAATCAGATCGGTGTTACACTGAACAAGGGCTACAACGGAAACATTTCATCCAAGGACGCTGGCCGTATCGGCGGTTCCATGACTAAGAAGTTGGTTCAGATGGCTGAAGACCAGATGTCTAATAAGTAATTTACTGATTAGTAATATGGTAGAGAGGGCGGGCAGTTATTGTCCGCCTTTTTCCTTTTTACGTTGCATCTCGTTTAGTATGTGCACAAATTGGGATTCTTTACAAACTCTTCCTCGAATTCTCTCAGGCCACATAATCACAAGTCTGTCAGTTGCCCGGGTCATGGCCACGTACATAAGCCTGGCCTCCTCTTCCCTGTTATCCCTTTTGTCGCAACCCGGCTGTTCTCCCGGGAACACTCCCTCCACCATATCTACCAAGACAACCGTATGAAACTCCAGGCCCTTGACGGAATGAGCGGTAGCTATGCACAGCGTATTATCCTGTGGCGTCTTGTCACTCAGTAGTTTTGTGATTTGCTCCGTTCGCTCCAAAAATTCCTCTCCTGTAGCACAG
Source organism: Clostridia bacterium (assembly GCA_045588325.1). Lineage (GTDB taxonomy): Bacteria > Bacillota > Clostridia > RGIG7378 > RGIG7378 > RGIG7378. The sequence continues at coordinate 9,218 of JAZNEA010000057.1, read as the reverse complement.
GACTCCGCAATTTCCAACAGCAAAGTATAGTCATGGACGTAATTTGTTTTGGGCATTCGCTCCTGTACTGCCCACTTAGTTGTCTCCGGTATGATCCCCGATGTAATGGCGACATGTCGCACCAATTGCTCTGGATGAGGCGTTTCTCCCTTTCCCCGTCCTACAACCTGCCTCCTGACCTGCGACAGTATCTGGGAGACTGCAGGGGACCTGAAGAAATCACAGTCTCCACCTATATGGGCAGGCCTGATGCGGTTGCTTAGCAGATAATTGGCCAGGGCCACACCTGTGCTATTGTTTCGATAGATGACACAACAACTTTTGCCCATCCCGGCGCACTCCCCAGCGATGTCTCGCACAAACCTGAATTGATCTCGCTGTCTGGAGACCTTTCTGACAACTGGAACCGGCCCTTTTCTGTCTGCCTTGGCTCTGAGATGCGGTCTGTCTACCCCTGGCGACAGCCTGTTAATGAAGGCCGTGGACAAACTAACAATCTGGCAGGTACTCCTGTAGTTAGTTCCTATGTAGTATTTTGTGAATCTGGAGAAATATTTGTCCGGGCTCTCAATGTACCTGCTGCTGGCGTGACGAAAGCCGTATATGCACTGGTCTCCGTCTCCCACCATAAACAGATCCTCGCCTGCCATGGCGCGGATTATCCTGAACTGCATCTCTGTTATATCCTGAGCCTCGTCCACCAAAAGGTGTCCTATCCGGGCAGAAGGCGACCTCTCAAGTATGTTCAGGGCAGCGCTGCTCATCTCTTCAAAGCTCATTGCTCCATCTTTTTGACTCACAGCACCCAAAGCATCCATCAGCCCTGTCAGGTCCCCGAAACCTGGGGCCTGGATTGTGGATGGATCCAGGCCATTTTCCCTGATTCTGCTCAGGGTCTCATGTAGCCTGACATAGTCGCCCCGCTTAAGGTCCTTGCCCTCGACATACTTTCCCAACACCTTCATATACCATTCCGGACTCCTCTCCACTATGTCTGGGGACATGGCCATCTGCTCCCGCACAAGGTGGTAACACTTGCTATGTATTGTGCATATTTCTGGCATGAATAAATTAAGCCTGTCGCAGGCGGACTTCATCCGTCTTGACAGGCTTTCCTTTGCGTCACGATTAAATACCAATATGGTAATATCCCGTGTATTAACTTTTTTCACCTTTGCGAGGTACAAAACTCGACAAATTATGACAGTGGACTTTCCAGACCCGGGCCCTGCCAGCACTATGTTAACTCCCTGTGGAGCCGTAATGGCTGACATCTGCTCTTTGTCCGGCATCATACCGAACAATTTTGCTGGGTCACAATCCATTGGCGTCATTATTTATTCTCTGCGGCCCTCACTGTATTCTCCATGAGGATGGCTCTGGTCATAGGACCAACGCCTCCTACACAAGGTGTTATGGCGGAAGCAATAGGGGCAACCTTTTCAAAACATACGTCGCCAGCCAGCTTGCCATCCTCCTTGCGATTTACTCCAACGTCTATAACAACCGCTCCTGGCTTGACATAGGACTCATCGAACATCTCTCTGCGTCCAACAGCAGCAACCAAAATGTCGGCCCTCCTGCAGACCTCTTTGAGGTTCGCTGTGCGCGAATGTGCAATTGTAACCGTTGCATTCTCCATGAGCATCAGGTGCATGAGGGGCTTGCCTACGATATTGCTCCTGTTGACGATAACCACGTCCTTGCCTGCGATGTCCAAGCCATTGGCCTTAATGAGTCTCACAATTCCAGCTGGTGTGCATGGTGCAAACACAGGCTTTCCTGTGGCCAACAGGCCTACGTTAACCGGAGTAAAGCAGTCCACGTCCTTGGCAGGATCAATAGCCCTGATAACCTTTTGCTCGTCCAGGTGTCTGGGCAAAGGCAACTGAACCAATATGCCGTGAACGCTATCATCTGCATTAAGCTGATCGATAAGTCCCAACAGAGAAGCCTCATCTGTGTCCTCTGGCAAATCGTATCTAAGGGATCTGATGCCAAGCTCATGGCAATCCTTTTCTTTCATATTAACGTATGTGTGAGATGCAGGATTATCTCCCACGAGGACAACAGCCAAGCTGGTCTCCACTCCCTTGTTTGCCATGTCTGCAACACGGAGTTTAAGATCATTCTTTATCTCCTGTGCTAATTTTTTACCGTCTAAAAGCATCATACGTCGTAATTCCCCTTTGCAAAATCCAATGTCTGGAAATAATCCTGTGGTGTCTCTGCTCTGCGGATCAGCTTTACTGAGCCATCCGGGCGCAGCAAGAGCTCTGCTGAACGGAGCTTGCCATTATACTGGTATCCCATGGAGAATCCATGAGCTCCTGTATCGTGAATGACGATAATATCTCCAGGCTCTGTAAAGGGCATCATCCTGTCAACTGCAAACTTGTCGTTGTTCTCGCAGAGAGATCCTACAACATCGTACTTGTGGTCACAGGGCTTATTCTCCTTGCCCAAAACTGTCAGGTGATGATATGCGCCATACATTGCAGGTCTCATGAGGTTACATGCGCATGCATCTACGCCCACATAATCCTTATATATATGCTTCTCGTGGACAACTGTTGTTACGAGATAACCATAGGGGCCTGTCATGTATCTGCCAAGCTCTGTATAAATGGCCACGTGATCCATACCTGATGCCAGGATGGTATCTTCGTAGACTTTGCGGACGCCCTCTCCGACCAGTTTGATATCTACAGGCTCTCCGTCTGTTGTATATGGAATGCCAATACCGCCGGACAAATTGATGAAAGAAATCTTAACGTCCAGGGTCTTATGTAACTCTGCAGCTATCTCAAATACAGTCCTGGCGAGGGAGGGATAATATCCCTGCTCTGTCATGTTGCTGGCCAGGAATGCGTGGAGACCAAACTCCTTTACTCCCATGGTCTTGAGTTTTGCAAATGCCTCGAACAACTGACGCTTAGTCATACCATACTTGGCGTCTCCGGGGTTACCCATGATGGTATTGCCGATAAAGAAATCTCCACCTGGATTGTATCTGCAACAGATCTTCTCCGGTATGCCGCCGTGCTTGGCTAAAAAGTCGATATGTGTAATATCGTCCAGGTTGATAATAGCACCAAGCTCACGGGCCTTTTCGAACTCGTTGGCTGGTGTCTCATTGGATGAGAACATTATCTCCTCTGTCTTGTATCCTACGCTGTCTGCCAACTCCAATTCTGTGTAGCTGGAACAATCTGCACCGCAGCCTTCCTGCTGCAGAATCTTCATGATGAAGGGATTGGGCAATGCCTTTACGGCGAAATACTCCCTGTAGCCTGGATTCCATGAAAAGGCATCGTTCAATGCTCTGGCTGTCCTACGAATGCCCTCCTCATCATAAATATGGAAAGGTGTAGGGAATTCGGCAATAATCTCCTTAGCCCTTGACAAACTAAATGGTACTTTCTTTTCCATTAAATAAATACTCCTGCGAATAAATTAAATCTCTCTCCTGCCCTCTATGGCACGAACCAAGGTAACCTCATCTGCGTATTCCAGGTCCCCTCCTACGGGAATACCATGGGCAATCCTTGTGACCTTGATATCGTTCATTGTGCGCATAAGTCTGGCTATATAAGATGCGGTGGTTTCTCCCTCAATGTTGGGGTTAGTGGCAAGGATTACCTCCTTGACCTGATCGTCTCCCAATCTGACCAACAACTCTCGGATCTTTATGTCATCCGGGCCTATGCCTGTCATGGGCGAGACTGCACCGTGCAATACGTGATACAATCCCTTGTACTCCATGGTGCGCTCAATAGCGGCCACATCCTTAGGGTCCTGTACCACGCAAATGACGCTCCTATCTCTATTTGTCGCCGAACAGATGGGACATGGGTCCTCGTCTGTAATATTGCAGCAAACTGAACAAAGCCTGGTCCTCTCTCTGGCTGTCTGTATGGCCTTGACCAATGCATCCACCTTGGTATCCTGCATATTGAGGATGTGAAATGCCAATCTCTGAGCAGACTTTTGGCCTACACCCGGCAATTTGCCCAGTTCCTCTATCAGCTCGTTAATAGGGCGTGCAAATGCTCTCATATCAGAATCCGATACCGCCTGTCACCTTGGACATCTCGGCATTGTACTTTGCCTCTGCCTTATCCATTACCTCGTTGATTGCAACGATAATGCAGTCCTGCAATGTCTCTACATCCTCAGGATCCACAATGGATGGATCAATTACCAACTCTGTAATCTGCTTGTCGCAATTGGCAACAACCTTTACAGCACCACCGGCGCTCTCTGCCTCGACCAGCAAGTCGTGCATGGATGCCTTAACTCTCTCCATCTCCTGCTGCATCTTTTGGGCCTGTCTCATTAGATTCTGCATATTATTGCCACCACCGTAGCCGCCTGCAAATCCTCTTGCCATGATAATCTCCTTTACTCTATAGTCAGGGACGTGCCCAGACTCTCTGCCAAATCACGAGCTCCCTGTAATTCCTTTTCTGCATCTGCCAACTGTCTGTCGGCATTTTCCTTGCTGATCATAACAACTCTCATTGTATGTCCCGCTATATCCGTAGCCAAGTCTGACAACAACTTGAGGTTCTCCGCTGTGGCAACAGACCTGCGAATGTCCTCCTTGTCCTTGTCAAAAACAATGGCTATCAGCTGCTCCGATGGAGCCAGCATGGGTCTATCCTTAATATACACCGCCAGGAACATGCTCCTGGTATCCTTAACTCTGGTGATGAGTTCTGATCTGTCCTTATACACAGGGTACTTGTCCAGAGTCCCGCTACGGCTTATCTGTGCTGCCACATCCTCCTGTGGTGCCTGGGGTTGAACTTTGGGCTCCGCGACCATGGCATGAGTTGTCGACACGCCTTTGGCTAACGCCTCATCCAACTTGGATGTGAGCTCTGTTACTCTGCGCTCCAATGCCGCAATACGACGATCGCTCTCGGATGATCTGGCAAAGCCAGATGTGTTGATTGTGGGTGCGTCGGTAGATTCCTCTGCCATCAGGCTGACCAGTGCTGCTGATAGCGTAATTTCCGGAGCACTGCTATAGCGCATATTGCCAGAGGCCTCGTTGATGCCAGAAATCATTTTTACAAGGATCTCGGGCGTCGTCAGCTGGCTGGCCTGCTGGAGAAATGCTGTGCGACCCTCGTTAACATCATAGGTATCCTTATTGCCAGAGAGGGAATATACCAACAAGTCCTTAAGCGACTCCATGAGACTGTCTGCAAAGTCTGACAGCCTGCGCCCCTGGGCTACCACCTTAGATACGCTGTCCAGCACTCCTGATGGATCTCTCGTCAGCAGATGTGTGCATGCGTCGTAAATAAAGCTGCGACTGAGGGTTCCCGTAGTCTCTGCTACCAAATCCATGGTAATATCCGCTCCTGCGGAATAACATCTGTCAAGTATACTGATGGCATCTCTCAACGCACCGTCTGCCAGTCTTGCAATATACAGAGCAGTCTCTCTACTGAGGGAAAGTCCCATGTCACCAGCAATATAGAGCAGCCTATCTGCAATGTCCTGATCTGAAATGCGCCTCAGATTGAATCTCTGCACTCGTGATAGTATCGTGTCCGGCAAGCGCTGAGGGTCTGTGGTCGCCAACAGGAATACTGCGTGCTCCGGCGGCTCCTCCAATGTCTTGAGCAAGGCATTAAAGGCTGGGCCTGACAACATGTGCACCTCGTCTATGATATATACCTTGTACTTGGCTACAGTCGGAGTATAGGCCACATCATCTCTGATGTCCCTGATGCTGTCTACGCCGTTATTGGATGCAGCGTCGATCTCCATAACATCTACGATGCTCTCGTCCAATATGCCTCGGCATGTGTCGCAGACGTTGCATGGATTGCCCTCGTGGGGATCTGTACAGTTAATAGCTCTGGCGAATATCTTGGCCATAGTGGTCTTACCTGTACCTCTGGTGCCACAGAAAAGATAAGCATGGGAAAGTCGTCCTGTAGCAATGCTATTGGATAAAGCCTTGACAATATGGTCCTGTCCAACTACGTCAGAAAAGACCAAAGGCCTATACTTACGGTACATTGCGGTGTAAGCCATACTTACCTCCCTTTTAATAAGTGTGTGCCCGTTTGATGGTATCAGCAAGGCTAACTTACGGCACATGAAAGGATCCGCTTATTGCTGCTTCCTTCCGGACCTGACAAGGTTCACAGGCTTTCATTGCGCAAGACCCGACTGATACCATCAAGCAGGCACACTTGTTGCAATTATATATTACTTCACCACCATTGGCAACAATTCACACCACTACAACACTTACATATTGCTGTATTTATTTTCTTGTTTTTTTGCAAAAAAAAGAAGCTGCTCAATCGGCGCTTCGTCAAAGTAACATTATATCAGATCAGCTTTATTTCTAAAGGAGGAACAAAATGTAAGTTAATTAACTTACAATAAAGATTATAGACTCCCTACCCCTCTTTGGCTATATTCACTAATTCACATACTTTTTTCGGGTTGGCACCTTTTTGTTATGTAATTTTCACAAAACCAGTATTCTCTTTGTGTACATTATACCTAATCAATCACGCAATTTTGAAGAAGAACACCTCCTGGCCTACTCTTATTTCCTCCTCACCATATAGTGGAATCCTCACTTCTGGTTCGATTTTTGTGCCATTTATATAAGTTCCGTTCCTGCTACATCTGTCAGTAATATAAAAATCCTCTCCTTCGTTACCTATCTCCGCATGTATGGGATTTATCTTATTGTCCGGTATGTATAAATGCACCAAATTGATATTTCTCCCAATAATGAAATTTTGATTTCCAATGTCATATTGAACCGTTTCGTCAAATGCGCTGATCAGCTTGGCCCTTACCTCCATCAGACTTGTCTCCTCATCATGTTCTATCTCTCTGTTAAAACAGATCGGCTCAGGAGCAATGGCCTCCTCTGACAATTCCTCATTCACTTCTGCCGTTTTCATATTTTTTAATCGAGGCCACACATGATAGAGCAGACATAGTCCACCGTATAAGGCGAAAACTATTATAGCCGCTCCCGACACTATGCCTTGGATCAGTACAAACAGGCAATAACATGCTATGGCAAATCCCACATGCGCACCTATTTCTTTTATCCCCTTGTTAATACTGGCTTCCCGTACGAATTCTTCTCCCGATTGCTCCAGGACGGCTCCATTTAGTTCATCATCCACAGGCTCCGCTGGATAGTATAAAAAGAAAAACCTGCCACTGCTGTCCCTATAAACAGCCCTGTCGGAATATAGGAGCCTACCTGGCTCCAACAAAGTGTTCTTCAGGCCTTCGCACACACGGGCGTATTGCTGCTCCGCCAGGATCACGTCCTCTTTGGATACCCTTGTCGCAAATACTGGACTATATCCCTGCACATCATATACAAACCTTCTCCTCCCCTGCTCTACGGAAATCCTGGGAACAATAACCCCCTCAGGCATGCAGTTTTCAGCAACCTTTAGCTGATATGTCAAAATATTAGCATTTTCCTTTATCTCTATTGAGTATGTGTTCATACAACTCCCCCTAGGGCTACAAATGCCGGATATCCTATCAGCAACAGAATGCATGCAAATATCATGGTCTGTGGTATAAGCAGTCTGGTCCTGGCCACTTCTCCTGCCTTTAACACCTGTCGTCGCCTCGTCTGCTCAGACGACTGGCTAATCGAACGGAGACTATCTACGATTCCCTGTGCTCCTAAGGTGTTCTCCCTGATTATCAGGGTCGCCAATGCAGAGGCCTCAGATGTGGAGCACTTGTTGGCAAACCCCGTCCATGCAGTTGCCAAAGGTACCCCTCTATCCACAGCATTCAATGTTTCTGCAAGATATCTGTTCAAAATCCTCTTGTCCCCCTGCGCGCGAACGATGCCCCCGATAGCCGACGACAGAGAAAGGCCTGTGTTCAGCAATATCGTTAGTAGTCCTATAATCTGAGGCATGTCCATGGATATCTGTCTCCTGGCAGACAGTGCTTTTGCTCTACTGGCCTTAAGCACAAATACAGGCGACACGATTGGCAACATCCCCATATATGCCGCCTCAAATCTCAATCCAGCTACAAGAAGTATCACAAAAACCACAATGCCCACCAATAGCATCGTCATCCAAGCCGCTACAAACTCCCTGTGTCTCCCATCCTCCTGCCCCGTCCTAATACATAGATTAGTTCTAACATATTTGTCACAAATGCCATCAAACCTGTAGCCTAGCTTGTCCAGTATCCACCTGCCTGGTATGGCTGCCATCCGCACACTCTTCTGTATCAGTCTATTTGACATAGTTTTCTCCCCAAGATCCAGCTAATCATAATCGTCAGTAGCACTGCAATAGCTAACAACCTACCTGTGCCGCCATACATAGGAGTCAAGAAATCAGGCGCCATAATTTGCAGCAAAATCAATACCCCGGGGATAATTGCAAAGAGTATTCTCCTGGACAGGTCCATATCCGTCCTCATGGCCTCAACCTCTTCTTGCAGATCACATTGGCGGCGAAGAATGTCACAGGTAGCCGCACAGAGCCGTGCCATATTCCCACCCTTTGCCTCCAGAATCCTGAGGGAATTCGCAAATGTCCTGATCTCCACCGACTCTATGTCCTCACCCAGTTTCAAGAATGCGCTATGGCCACTGGTATCACCTATTCCTATGCCTAGGCGCAGCGTCTCTACAGCCTGAATCTGCTGAACCCCCATGGAAATATACATATCTTGCACTTGACTACAGGCTGTCGTTAGTGCTTTGATTGGATTGTTGCCAGATGACAGTCCACTGGACATAGCCTCCAAAATATCTGCCGTCTGCCTTAAAACCACCCTATGGCTATAACTATTGTCCGGAAACATTACCGCCAAGATTAGCAACATGCCACCGGTAAACATAACCCCTATCCAGTTTTTGAACAGCACCCACCCTAGGATAAATCCATATATAGAGGTATAGGCTACCTCTGCCGAAATGCCACTACGGAGCTTGTCCTTAACAAACCCTGCAAATCCTATTCTCTTCTCCATCACATACAACCTGACATATTTCGGATACTCTGCGACCATGGTCCCTGGTGCGCTCCAGATGAACAATGTAATCAATGGCGCTGCCAACCTGGCGCCTCACTGCCTCCAACGGAATATCCATGCCCATCAAAAACATGGTTTCTAGTCTGTGCAGCATGTCCTGTGGGGAATTGCCGTGACCTGTGGACATAGATCCCATA